>DATJQB010000071.1:0-2196 GCA_035506075.1 Bacteroidota bacterium
CGATGCAGTCAGGGCTGCTGACAGGGAAATTCGACAAATCGAAGCTCGCAGCGGATGACTGGAGACAGGAGAGCGACAAATTCGCCGGCAAGAAACTGAAACGCGGCTTGAAACTCGCCGAACAGCTTGGCCCCATCGCCGCTAAATACGGCAAAACAGTCGGCCAGCTGGCCGTCGCGTGGGTTCTGGCCAACGACGCAGTCACATCGGCCATAGTCGGTGCCCGGACCGAACGTCACGCGCAGGAGAATATCGGCGCAGCAGGATGGACGATCAAACCGGAAGATCTTGAAGCCATCGAACGACTTTTAAAGAAAGGCGAGAGCCTATGACAACCTCCGGTGTTTCGGTCAACATGGATACAATCGCAGAATCGTACATCAAGCTTATCCTCGCGGTTGGATTGCACGATCCTGATTATGTAGACGCCTATTACGGCCCCGCGCATCTGAAATCTGAAGTCGACGCAGAGAAATTGACGCTTGAGGCAATAAAGGAATCTGCCGCCGTCGTGCTCAATCAGGCTCGCATGCTCGCGCCGGCGATGAAGGACGAGATGTCGCAGCTGCGGCAGCAGTACATTGCGCGGCAATTGCAGTCCCTTATGTCGCGCGTGGATATCCTTCGGGGTCAGAAGCTGAACTTTGACGAGGAAGCCGAGGCTCTGTACGATGCGAAGCCTCCCTCCTTCACCGAGGATCACTTCAAGAAAATTGTCGGAAAACTCGGGTCGCTTCTCCCCGGACAAGGTGCTATTCCGCCTCGCTACGATAGATACAAATCAGGATTCATCATCCCGAAAGAAAGACTGGATGCAGTTTTCCAGGCGGCCGTGCGCGAGAGCCGTGCGCGAACGAAACGCCATATTCAGCTTCCGGATGAAGAGAGTTTTGTCATCGAGTATGTCACCGGAAAGTCGTGGAGCGGGTATAATTGGTACAAAGGGAACAGCTACAGTCTCATCCAGATCAACACCGACCTTCCGATCTACATTGACAGGGCAGTGGACCTTGCGAGCCACGAGGGATACCCGGGCCACCATGTGTACAACGCCCTGTTGGAACGCCACCTCGTGCGCGAGCGGCAGTGGATGGAGTTCACCGTCTACGCTTTGTTCAGTCCGCAATCGCTCATTGCCGAAGGAACAGCGAATTTCGGGATCGACATGGCCTTCCCGGGCCCCGAACGAGTTGCTTTCGAGCGGGAGGTACTTTTCCCCACCGCAGGCATCGATAAAGGCCGGGCAGAAGATTACTACCGCATTCACGAGCTTGTCATGCAATTGAACTATGCGGGCAACGAAGCGGCGCGGGGTTATCTTAACGGGGCGCTTACCCGTGAGCAGGCGGCGGAATGGCTTGTCAACTATGCGCTCATGTCACCTGACCGGGCGATGCAACGCACCCGTTTCTTTGACCAGTACCGGAGCTACGTTATTAACTATAACCTGGGGCAGGACCTCGTCAAGCACTATATCGAATCGCGGGGAGGAACAGCGGACAAGCCGGAGAAGCGGTGGGAGGAACTCGGAAAACTGCTGGCCTCGCCCAGGCTGCCGTCGGGGCTAGGCGTCAGCTAGGCAGTATTCTTGATTGGTAGGTTCTCAACTCTTCATTCGTGAGTTCACGGTTCGGCATTTGCCGTTCGAACAGGAAATGCCGAACCGTGAATTCCGATCCGATGAACCTTGAACGAGGAATTGGGAATCAACTCCCTTTCAAGCGCCTCAGTGCGTGTCTGCGCCCGTAGACCGGCCGGATGCCGTCTTGATACTTGCAGCGATGATTCGGCATAGTTCATCACCTTCGCGCATCAGCGGGGCCAGGGTATCAGAAGATGTCAGTTCGAGACACTTGAGCATTTCAAGCCACACCATTGTTTCATTCAGCTCTTTGCGGACGACACCGAGTTTGTGAAGAAAATCTTGCCGGCTCTCCCCTGAGCGTGCTTCGGCATAATTTGGCGCAGCAGCGGTTCCTGAGCGCAACAACTGGTTGGCGATGTGCGTTGAAGTTCGGTTCTTAGGAAGGGTGCCACACACCTTGACTACAGCAACCGCGTGGCTGATTAGCCTCCCCAGAATATCGTCTCCTTTGACCATGCATTTCTCCTCTTGCTGTCGGTCTCTATATGTAATACAGCAAAAGGCGTCTATTTTCGAGGGTGGGAGAAAAAATAGTTGCTGTCCGGTCTTTC
>DATJQB010000072.1:0-9186 GCA_035506075.1 Bacteroidota bacterium
GTGATCGCGACTGGACCGGGCAAGACCTCTGACGAGGGAAAGCTGATTCCGCCTGAAGTAAAGGTCGGAGACAGTGTGTTGTATGGAAAATATTCGGGCACGGAAGTGACCATCGATGGAGAAGAGCTCCTCATCATGCGAGAGAGCGACATCTTTGCAATTATGCCGAAAAAGTAATTTCTGACGAAAGGAGATAGATCGCTATGGGAGCAAAGTTAATCAACTTTGAGACTGAGGCACGATCCGCGTTGAAGCGTGGGGTGGATCAGCTCGCAGATGCAGTGAAAGTGACGTTGGGTCCGAAGGGACGCAACGTTGTCATCGACAAGAAGTTCGGTGCGCCGACTGTCACAAAAGACGGCGTCACGGTTGCAAAAGAGGTGGAACTGACAGACCCCATCGAGAACATGGGTGCTCAGATGGTTCGTGAGGTCGCCTCGAAGACCTCCGACGTTGCCGGCGACGGCACGACGACAGCGACCGTGCTTGCACAGGCGATCGTGCGCGAAGGCCTGAAAAACGTTACAGCTGGCGCGAACCCGATGGACCTGAAGCGCGGCATTGATCTTGCCGTCCAGAAGATTGTCGAAGGTCTGAAGCAGATGAGCAAGACGGTCGGAGACGACAAGGAGAAGATCGCACAGGTTGGTGCAATCTCTGCCAACAACGATCGCGCCATCGGCGAGCTGATCGCCAATGCGATGGAAAAGGTCGGCAAGGACGGCGTTATCACAGTCGAGGAAGCGAAGGGAACTGAGACGACACTGGATGTCGTCGAAGGCATGCAGTTCGACCGCGGCTATCTCTCACCGTACTTCGTGACGGATGCAGAGACGATGGAAGCAATTCTCGAAGACCCGTACATCCTGATCCACGACAAGAAGATCAGCGCCATGAAGGATCTCCTTCCGCTGCTCGAGAAAGTGGCTCAGTCCGGACGCTCGATCCTCGTGATCGCAGAAGAAGTTGAAGGCGAAGCGCTCGCAACACTCGTCGTCAACAAGCTGCGTGGAACGCTGCGTGTCTGCTCCGTCAAGGCCCCAGGCTTCGGCGATCGCCGCAAGGCAATGCTCGAAGACATCGCCATCCTGACCGGCGGCACAGTCATTTCGGAAGAAAAAGGCTTCAAGCTCGAGAACGCCCAGCTTTCGTACATGGGCACCGCCAAGCGCGTTACGATCGACAAGGACAACAGCACAATCGTCGAAGGCGCCGGCAAGAAGGAAGATATCAAGAAGCGCATCAATGAGATCAAGGGGCAGATCGACAAGACAACCTCCGACTACGACAAGGAGAAGCTGCAGGAGCGTTTGGCGAAATTGTCGGGCGGTGTTGCTGTCCTGAAGATTGGTGCCTCGACAGAAGTGGAAATGAAGGAGAAGAAGGCTCGTGTTGAGGACGCTCTGCACGCCACGCGCGCTGCCGTCGAAGAGGGCATCGTCCCGGGCGGTGGAGTTGCGTACCTGCGCAGCCAGAAGAAGCTCGAGGAAGTGAAGGCGGAGAACGAAGACCAGAAGATCGGTGTCGAAATCATCCGTCGCTCCGTCGAAGAGCCGATTCGCCTTATCGTTGAGAACGCCGGGCTCGAAGGCTCCGTCGTTGTCAACAAGATCAAGGAAGGCAAGGACGACTATGGCTTCAACGCGTTGACCGAGAAGTACGAGCAGCTGATCGCGGCCGGTGTGATCGACCCGACGAAGGTTGCACGTATCGCCTTGGAGAACGCTGCCAGCGTCGCAGGACTTCTGCTGACGACCGAAGCGACGATCGTTGAGAAGCCTGAGAAGGAAAAGGCCCCCGCGATGCCTCATCCGGGTGGCATGGGTGGAGACATGTACTAAGCCGCCTGAAGCAGTACACGCGAGACCCCTCTGGACGAAAGCCCGGAGGGGTTTTGTGTTTTGTGGGGCAGCATACTGGTGCCCGAAACGTTCACGAAATGATCAATCGGCTGAACGCTGCCTGCGATCCCTCGCAAGTCTCAAGCAAGCCGCTTGTTGCTCATTGCTCCCCACCTTGATTGTACTTCGTTATTTGGCTACATTATGCGTGCTTATGCGAATTCCGGCCGAAAAAATTGAAGAAATCCGCTCAGCAAATGACATTGTCGATGTCATTTCCCAGCACGTGCGGCTCAAGAAACGCGGGAAGAACTTCGTCGGCCTCTGTCCATTTCATCAGGAAAAAACCCCCTCCTTCACAGTCAGCTCAGACAAGCAGGTTTTTCACTGCTTCGGGTGTTCAAAAGGTGGAAACGTCTTTACGTTCGTGATGGAGTTTGAGAAAGTCTCCTTCACGGAAGCCGTTCGCTCGCTGGCCGAACGGGCGGGAATTGTTCTTTCCTTCACGGAAGCTGATCAGGAGCAGCAGAGCGAGACAGAAGCGCTCTACAACGCCTGTCGGATCGCCGGGTTGCACTTCTACAACAACTTGACACGGACCGACGAGGGGCGCACTGCGCTCGAATACTTCCACCAAAGGGGATTTTCGGACGAGACAATACGGACTTTTGGCCTGGGGTACTCACTCCATTCCTGGGATGGATTTCTTCAGAAGGCGAAGGAGGAGGCCATCCAGCGAGAGTTACTTCTCAAGGCCGGTCTCATCAGGACACGTGAGGACGGGACCGACTATGACTACTTCCGAAGCCGGGCGATGTTCCCGATCTTCACGACGACAGGCAGGGTGGTCGGGTTCGGAGCCCGCAAGCTCAGAGACGATGACCCCCTCGGCAAGTACATCAATTCTCCTGAGACTCCGATTTACAACAAGAGTCGGATCCTATACGGCCTCTTCCATTCGAAGGACGCGATACGGTCCGAAGACAACTCGCTGATGGTCGAGGGATATGCGGACCTCATCTCACTGTACCAGGCAGGTATACAAAACGTGGTCGCTTCGAGTGGCACGGCGTTGACCGAAGAGCAGGTGCAGCTTATATCCCGCTACAGCAAGAAACTGACACTTGTCTACGATGCGGACTCTGCAGGCTCTAATGCGACGATCCGGGGAATGGATATTGCCCTCGCTCAGGATCTTGATGTCATGGTCGTTCCGCTGCCCGAAGGAGAAGATCCGGATTCGTTTGTGCGAAAAGAGGGTGGAAAGGAATTTCGCAAACTTCTTGAGCATGGAGTGTCGTTCATCGATTTCAAGGCCAGGCAGTTTCTGAAGGCGGGTGCGTTTGCCACTCCTGAAGGAAAAGCGCAGGCAGTCCGATCGATCGTCCAGTCGATTGCGAAAATGAAGGATGAATTGAAGC
Source organism: Bacteroidota bacterium (assembly GCA_035506075.1). Classification (GTDB taxonomy): domain Bacteria; phylum Bacteroidota; class Ignavibacteria; order UBA10030; family UBA10030; genus UBA9647. The sequence goes on from DATJQB010000072.1 coordinate 3,263, forward strand.
GGAACTTCTACATCAAAGAGGTCGCCGCGAAGTACGACATCTACGAGTCGATCTTGTACAGGGAGCTTGATCGGTGGACGGGAACCAAGTCGGGATCGCAGTACCCGCGGCGTGATGCAGTCCAGCGGCCCGCGCAGAATACTCCGGCCGTCGCCAACGGCATCCTCCCCAACGAACGGAAGGAAGCTCCGACGGTTGAACGCGACATCCTGAAGCTCCTCCTCGAGAACCAGGCCGATATGATCGGCTTCATCTTTTCGTACATCACGATCGACGATATCACGGACCCGCAGTTGAAACGAATTATCGAGTTCCTGATCGCGCGGTTCGACGAACAGGGATCGGGATCCGTGACAGAACTCGTGAACGAGATCGACGATCCGTCGGCCAAGAGTCTTGTGACCGACATTGTCATGAGCAAGTACGAGTTGAGTAAATCGTGGGAGAGCGGAGAGATGGAATTCCAGGAGGTCGATCCCTGGAAGATCGCGCGCGACGCGATCGTCGCCATGGTGAAGCGCAAATTGCAGAAGCAAATTGAGATCAACCAGCGGGCACTCAAAGATGCGTCAACGCGCGGCGCAGATGCCCAGCCGCTGGTGCAGCGGCATCAGGATCTCATGCGCCAGCTCATGGACGTGGACGCTGGACTACTGTTTAACGCCAGGACCTGATCAACTCCTTCTACTACCAGACACAACGAGGTGGTTGTGCAACGTACGGCTCCTTTGATGATTTACATTGTCCCGGGGAAATGCGACTACTGTGGATGCTGTGTCGGCGTGTGCCCGGAAGATGCTATCGAGCTCCTCGAATCCGACATTCGGATCATCGACGAGCGATGCACGAACTGCAGGAAATGCGTATGGGCGTGTCCTTGGGAAGTGATTGAGTTTCACAGGAACGGCGTGGCCGATCTTCCCGGCGACGTGACGTATCCTCAGCAACAGCCCCCTTCATTCTGAGAGCAAGGCAATCAATGAAAGACTCATACGACGTCATCGTGGTGGGTGCGGGTCCGGCCGGATCGACGGCAGCTCGTTTTGCAGCGGCTGGCGGCGCATCGGTACTGGTGCTCGAAAAGGACAGGGATGTCGGTTACCCGGTCCGATGTGGCGAGGCTGTCAGTCATGAGGGCGTCGTCCAGTTCATCGAGCCGGATCCAAGGTGGATCGCGGCGACGGTGACGAAATTCAGGATCATTTCTCCCGATGGTAATTCCATCGTGCCGAAGCTGGATGGCCTTGCCTACGTTCTGGAACGGCGGCTCTTCGATTACGAGTTGGCCAAGCTCGCGGTTCGTGAAGGGGCAGAAGTTGTCACAAAGGCCTATGTCTATGATCTCCTCAGAGAAAATGACCGGGTTGTCGGGGTTCGCGCAGTTGTGAAGGACAAGAAGATCGATCTCCGATCGACCGTTGTCGTCGGTGCTGATGGCGTCGAAAGCCGTGTCGGGAAATGGGGAGGGATCGACACCACCTGTCATATTCATGATATGGAAAGCTGCGCTCAGTTCACCCTCTCCGGTATTGAAGTGGAGCAGGGGATCCTCGAGTTCTATTTCGGTGACAACGTTGCACCCGGCGGCTACCTCTGGGTGTTTCCGAAAGGGAAAGACAGCGCCAACGTTGGAATCGGTATCAGTGTGGAGCTGGCGAAAGAGAAATCCGCGGTGCGCTATCTTGAAGAATTTGTCGCGAAGAAGTACCCGCATGCAGCGATCCTCACCCGGATTGCCGGAGGCGTGCCTTGTGCCCAGACCTGCGATGAAATCGTGAAAGGTTCCGTTGTGCTTGTCGGCGATGCTGCACATCAGGTCAATCCGACCAGCGGAGGCGGGATCATAAGCGGCATGATCGGCGGGATGATCGCCGGCGAAGTGATCGCCGAGGCGATCCGGAACCAGGACATCGCCCACCTCGCGGAGTATCAGAAGAGGTGGAGCAAACGGCTCGGATGGCGGCACGAGGTGTTCTACAGGATCAAAGAAGCGATCTCATCGTTCTCAGATGAAACGTTGAACAAGATCTGCATCGACGGACTCAAGCTGCCCGAAGAGAAGCGAACCGTGGGAGGGATCTTCAGAACGGCATTGTGGAACCAGCCTTCAATCCTTCTTGATGTTGCAAGGGTTTTCATCTCCTGAGGAATGACCGAGCCTGCCGCGTGTGGGGGATGGTGCGCGTGTCGACGCACAACGTGCTTCCTTGAAACTCTGGGCAGGGGGCGGTATATTGCTATCAACCATACATGCGAAGCAGTGAGCAAACGCACGTTTGAGAATGCTCTCATAGTCCGGACCGACCGGATTGGTGACGTTGTCCTGACACTTCCGATGATCCCCGTGCTTCGCGAGTCATTGCCGGGGATCAGGATCTCGATGCTGCTTCGCTCATACACTGCCGCACTCGTCGAAGGCACCCCCGGGCTGGATCATGTTGTTCCGTACGACCGTTCCGGGAAGCCGAAGGAATTCCTGGCATTGCTCTCCGAGCTGCAAGCACAGAAGTTCGATCTCGTCATCGTATCCCACCCAACGTTACGAATCGCACTGTTGACTGCTCTGGCGGGCATTCCCGTGCGTGTCGGATCGGGGTATCGATGGTATTCATTCCTCTTCAACAGGAAAGTCTTCGAACACAGGAAGACGGCGGAGAAGCACGAAGCAGCATACAACATCTCGCTTCTTCAGGCGATCGACATACGGTCGGATTCGATTCCGCGAATAGAGCTTTCGTTGCCATCGAGCGCAAACGACGCTGCCGCAGTTGAAGTACGACGATTGGGTCTTTCAGAAATCGACAGGTTTGTCGTGCTTCATCCGGGAAGCGGCGGCTCTGCCCGGGACTGGAACCCCAGGAACTTTGGTGTGCTCGCCGCAGCGCTTGTCGGGGAGGGACTCAAGGTTGTTGTGACCGGATCGACGGAAGAGCGGAGACTTGTCGAAGCGGTTGTGGAGGCGTCGGGCGGCAAGGCGATGCAGAGTGTCGGGATGATGCCGCTGAAGGTTCTTGCCGCTTTCATTGGGCGCGCACATCTCTTCGTTTCGAATTCAACCGGCCCTCTGCACATAGCCGCTGCAGTCGGGACGCCCGTCATCGCATTCTATCCTCCAATCCGGGAATGCAGCCCGCGTCGATGGGGCCCTCTGACCGACGATCAGGTTGTGTTCACAGCAGTAAGTTCACTGTGCCCCCGATGCAACGGGGGACCTTGCCAGGGAAACGATTGTATGGAACAAATCAGTGTGGAGGATGTCCTCGGGGCCGCGCACACTCTTCTCACGCCGAAGGAACGATCATACTGATGAGAACGGCGGCCGCACGTTGGTTTGTATCCATCCTCGGTATCATCTGTGCTCTGATCTCCATGAGCGTCGCACAGGATTCTCTGAGTACTGCGATGCGTGAAAAAGGGGGACTGTACCGTTGGAATACAACTCTTCGTTCCACTCCAACGAAGGCGTTTGCTGAGGGGGAACGGCTCGTGTTTGACGTCGGGTACAGTTTCATCACCGCCGGCGAAGCCGTGATGAGTGTTCCGAAAAGCGACACTGTCTTCGGCAGACCTGTGTATCAGGTTCTCTTTACAGTAAACTCCACGAAGACCTTTGCGTGGATTTACAGGGTAGACGACAGATACGAGACGCTGCTGGATGTCCAGGGAATGTTTCCGTGGCATTTTTCGCAGCGAGTTCGGGAAGGATCCTATAAACGTGACGCAAGCGCATGGTTCGATCAGGTCAAGAACATTGCTTATTCGGGGAGCAAGCAGTATCCGATTCCTCCGTATGTGCATGATGCGGTCTCTGCCTTCTACTATGTAAGGACGCTTGACTACTCCCAGTCGAAGATCGGCGACCGGCTCATGCTCCAGAATTTTTTCAAGGACACGACGTACTCTCTCGCTGTCAAGTTCCTCGGGCGTCAGAGAATCGATGTCGATGCGGGGACATTCAATTGCATCATCGTCGAGCCGATGATGAAAGAAGGCGGGTTGTTCAAGAGCGAGGGAAGGGTGCTGATTTGGTTGACGGATGATGAAAGAAAGATCCCTGTGAAAGTCAGCACAAAGGTTGTAATTGGATCGATCGAAGCGGAGCTGAGGGAATATTCCGGGATCAATGGCCCCATTGGGGCAAAGGTACGGTGACAATCATGTCGAAGTACAAGCAGATCAAATTATCGGGCGTCAGGACGATCTCGATTGCGAAGCGCAAGAGCAAAGTCTCGCCCCGCGATTTTGCCCGGGTTGTCGACGCGCGCAAGGCAAGCCTTGCACAGTTTGTCGACTCGCTTCCCAAGATCCTTGTGGCAGAAGAGCTGCGCAACTTCGTTGCCGATGTGGAGCGTTCGCGCCGCAGAAAGAAACCGGTCATCGTGATGATGGGGGCGCATGTCATCAAAGTAGGACTATCGCCGATCATCATCGACCTTGTGAAGCGCGGTATTGTCACGCACGTCGCCATGAACAGCGCGGCTGCGATTCATGATGTCGAAACCGCGATGTGGGGCCAAACGTCGGAGGACGTCGCAGTGAACATCCTCGACGGCAAGTTCGGGATGTCCCGTGAGACCGGAGAATTCATCAACCGGGCGCTCGTCCGCGGATTCGCGGAGACAACGGAAGGATACGCAGAAACACTCGGGAAGAAACTCGTTGCTCTCAGAGCGCGTTACAGGAAGGTCAGCATCCTTGCCTCGTGCTACGAAGCGAATGTGCCGGTCACCGTCCATGCCGCGATCGGCACCGATATCATCCATCAACAGCCCACGATGGACGGTGCGGCGACAGGCGAGATGAGCTTCCGCGATTTCAAGATCCTTGCAAATTCCATCAAGGACCTGACCGGAGGAGGCGCCGTGCTCAATATCGGGTCCGCGGTCATCCTGCCGGAAGTGTTTCTCAAAGCGCTGACTGTTGTACGCAACCTGGGATACAAAGCCCAGGGATTCTCGACGGCGAACTTCGACATGATCAGGCAGTACCGGCCGCAGGTGAATGTCGTCGAGCGGCCCACTCAGCGGCTTGGAAAGGGATACTCGTTCACCGGCCATCATGAGATCATGATTCCGCTGCTCGCTTCCATGATTAACCTGCGTCTGAAGAGGGGATAGGACTTTGACGGATTCTTTCCACACCATGCTGCCGCCCGAACCGCCGCGCGAGAAACAGTCGTTTCTTGAACGGCACGCGATCTCTCCCGTGTTGTTTGCATTCATCTGCCTGCTGATTGTCTTCGTCCTGTACCAGCTGGTCGGTGGATTCATCACGCTGATGGTTGTCGGAAGCAAGGTGACCCCCGCGAACGTCATGATGCACAGGCTTTTCACGATGGGGGGGCAGATCCTGTTCATTCTTCTGCCGACAATCGTGTGCGCGCGTCTGCTGGATCGCCGTTTCTCCGGTGTTTTCCCATGGCGGATGCCCCATATTGGTGAGTCGATCTTCGCCGTTCTCAGCCTCATGTTTCTTCAGGAGGTTCTTCAGATCTATTTGTTCTTTCAGGACCGCATTCCTTTGCCACAGGGGCTGAAGGATGTAGTCGAACCGGCGAAGCAAATGGTTGAGGAGATGTTCAGGATTCTCGTCTCGGCACACGGCGTGCCCGAGCTGATGTGGGTCCTTCTCGTTGTGAGTATTACGCCGGCGGTTGTCGAGGAACTGTTGTTCCGCGGACTTGTTCAGAGCAGTTTTGAACGGAGGATGAAGCCCGTCAAGGCCGCCATCTGGACCGGTGTGATCTTTGGGTTGTTCCACTTCAACCCATTTGCCCTGGTTCCGCTCGTTGTGCTCGGATGTTTTTTTGGGATTCTCCGTATGCGCTCGCGCAGCATGGTGATTGCTATGACGCTTCATTTTTTGAACAACGGTCTCGCCGTAATCGTCTCCTACTTCAACATGGACGACAAGATGGTCCTTGG
>DATJQB010000073.1:0-3612 GCA_035506075.1 Bacteroidota bacterium
GCCTCCCGGCAAGGACACGACGCCACCCCGGTTCACAAAGGCAGTCGTCGAGTCACCACCGATCGTCGCGAGCCGCGTCAGTGTTGCCGTTTGCCCGAACGAAAGCGCAATCAGCAGCACTTGCAACCCAACAACAAATACAATCAAACGTCTCATAGAACCTCCATTATGAGCTGTGTGTGACAAATTGGGATCCAAGCGATCCCTGTTTTTCCTTTACTTGGCCTTCATCACAATCGTGAACGTAGCTGCCAAATCCTCCTTTGGTTTGGTGAACGAATCGTGGCAAATGAAATTGAACCCTCAGAAACTCGCGGCAACACCAATCGTGTTCAGGTTCCCGAACACGCCAAACTTGTTATAGGCATAACTTACTTCAAGTGTCGCGAATCCCTCGAATTGATACCGCACTCCTGCGCCGAGCGTCAATCCGTCTTCTGCTTCCTTCTTGAAGAGCGATCGATAGCCGCCGCGAACGAAGAGCATCTTGTTCCATCCAACTTCGCCTCCAACGTTCACGAATTCGACGTTGTCGTTCGGCCTCACGGCATCCGCAGCAACAGTCATCGTCACCTCGTCTGTCTTGACGACATCGAGCGCTGCGCCAACACGGAAGAAGAGCGGAATCGGCCACGGGTCGGTCTTGAGCTTGCCAACGAGATTTTTGTTCGATCCGGAGTTTGCGGGATCGATATCCACGCGCTGCAGAAGATCCCTTCCGTCGAGCGTCATGTCGCCGCCAAAATTCGAAAACGACATCCCGAGCCGCATGTCGTGAAATCCTGTGGTAAACAACAACCCGAGATCGAATGCGATTGTGCTGGCCGATTCGTTATAGAGAGACTGGCTGATGTACTTCACCGAGCCGCCCATGGAAAACTTGTCGGTGAGCCGGCGCGAGTACGAGAGAGCAATTGATACATCCTGGGCTGTCCACCGCTCTCCGGTGCCATCGGGCGAAGCAACCGTCGTCACATCATCCTCGCCATAATCAAGATTGGTGAGGCTGATCGCGACAGCGTTGGTTCCGTCAAGGTTGAGCATGAAGCCGAACCAGCGAAACTTCGTTCCTGCCAGCCAATTCGTGTTGGTGAACAGGAACTCTGATTTGCCGTTCGCTGCAAATGCTCCAGGATTGAAATAGATGGAGCTTACATCTTCCGCTGAGGCTACGAACGCATCCCCCATCGCTGTGGCCCTGGCCCCGACCGAGATCCCAAGGAACTGGGCGGCAGTGGTGCCAACTTTCGATTGGGCGTGCACGGAGAATGTAAAAAAGAGTGCACACACAACCAAGACCTGAGATATCAAACCAAGGATTTTCTTCATACGCTTCGGCTCACTTAATAATAGCAATCTTTCCGGTTTTCTTGCCAGCGGTCGATTCAACAACATAGAAATAAACGCCGTAGGCAACATCGAGATTTTCCTTCGACTTCAAATTCCACGACACTGTTCCATTTTCAATATTCCCACCATGGTAGAGCGTGATGACGTGCTCGCCGCGAGAGGTGAAGATACTGATCTTGGCGTCCGATGGGATGTGGATGAAATCGATTCTGCGTTCTCCCCTGCCGCTTGTAATCCCGGGAGGCAGAGGCGGCTCAAGAGCCGACGCCGTGACATAAGGGTTCGGCACGACCCGGATGTCAGGGAGCTCAGCAACCGCAGTTTGCTCGGCAACAGTCGGCTTCACGGTTGTGAACTCGTACACGTCCCCCTTGCGGAACGGTTTCGTCACCTTCAGGACCAGTTTGTCGCCGGATGTGAGATTGTACACCGTGTCCGGCTTTTCTGATATTTTCGCGACGAAGAAGATGTCCCACGTGAATCCGAGTTTTCCATTCGGCTGTTTCTCCAGGAAGAAGATCTCGTCCGTCGGCGAGAGCCTTCCGTTTCCGAAGTTGTCACCGAAGATGAACTTGATATACGTGCTGTCTGTAAGATTGTAGACGCGGAAGTTGACAGGGATCGCGTCCGTTCCAAATACAGGATCGGCATAGGAGGTGTCGACAATCGTATTCGAAAACCGGATCTCGTAGTCGCACGGTTTCCGATATCCCGCATAGATCGTATTGTTGAAGTTCGTGTAGAACGGGAAGAAGTTATACACATACGCGTTCTTACCGACCCACCCGGAAAGGCTGTCCACGAGCGTCACAGTCCAGTCGTTCCTGAACCCCATGGTGATTCCATCGAACGTATCAGCATCCTTCGTCTCTGACGTGAATGGACTCCCCAGGATGTACGGACTCTTATAGACCGGATAGTATTCAAATGAAATATTGTACGTTCCAACCGGGAGAGTACCTCCGCCTGTTCCCCGAATCGTGCCTCGTGTACCGTCGAGACGATAGGCGGATGCGGACACCGTACCGCCCGATGAGTTATGCACGACAACAGTCGAAGGAATGATGTTCTTGTGCGACAGCGTGACGACGCTTGTGTCCTGACTTATGAACATCTCCGATACAGTCTGGAGATCGTGGACCGAGTAGGCCGTCGTGATGCGCGTCCATTCGGTGGAGTCAGCTGCATCGACAAGGCCGTTCCCGTTGTTATCAACGGAATCGGTCAGATTGTCGAGGAACTCGACCCTGTAATTGTGCGCAAGGATTTGAGTCGGATCCACGACATGATACGACAAGGCGCCTGTGCCGAACTTCGCCTTTGGAGCCAGCTGAATTCCATCCGGGGCGTTGACGTACCCGGACACTTTTGAATTCGGCGTGACGATCGCCGTGTTGATGTCGTGCAGCACCTCCCCCGTCGGAAGGATGGATATGAACTTCGTGTTCTCGGAGGGGAAGATGCCGATTGTCTCATCCCCCTTGTCGTATGCAACGATGGCGTAGTAGTACTTCCTGCCATTCTGGACGTCATTGTCGACGTACGAGTGAACGAGCCCGTTGTCGGAGCCAAGGTAGTACGAATACCCGGACGACGCCTGATACAACTCTGCGTTCCCCCGGAAGTACCCGGTGATACGGTCCTTGAGATCAAACTGGGCGAGCGGTTTGTATCCTTGCGGCGAGCCGGTCGCATCAGTAATCGTGAAGATGTCGCTGAAATCCGGATCCGTGGACCGATAGATTTTGTATCCTTCAAAATCCTTGATGCGAAGAACTGGGTCCACCGATGCTTCGGCTTTCCGGTCCCAATACAACGTCACCTGCTTGTCGCCGGGGACCGCAACCAGAGTCGGCTTGTCGGGCGGCTGAGGGAATTGGTAGTTCGCATCGTAAATCTTCTGCACCGTCTGCTTGTTCTTCAACAGGTCAGCGATATCGTCATCGCGGCTTCCGCCTTTTCCGCCGCCGTAGACAAGGGCAAGCGAAAATCGCTCTGTCTTTCCGGCAAGAAGCGGGAAATAGCCGGATCCATAAATGAAGTCGCCGTCCTCGCCCCGTTCCGGCTTGTTATTGACGATCGAAGCAGGAACATCGAAATATCCGGGCGAGAGATTCGACCAAAGGGACTCATCGTCGCCAAGCCGCACAGCATTCGCCGGCGTGAAGTAGTAAAAACTCGTCAATCCGATCTGGTCGGATTCATTGACATCGGTCTTGTCGATATGCGGTTCACCCGGCAACCCCGTGTCATTGCCGAAAT
>DATJQB010000074.1:0-23798 GCA_035506075.1 Bacteroidota bacterium
TCGCTTGAAAAGCAGCCGCGCCGTGCAGTCATCTATGCCGTCGCACCGTCGTACAAAGATGTCAACGTGATCTGGGCCGGCACGGATGATGGGACCGTGCACAAGACGGATGACGGGGGAAAGACGTGGAAGAATGTCACGCCGCCGGCACTCACCTCCTGGAGCAAAGTTGCGCAGATCGACGCGGGAAGGTTTGATGCTCTGACGGCGTACGTTGCCGTCAACAGAATGCGGCTGGACGACATGAACCCTCACGTGTACAGAACGCACGATGGCGGAGCGACCTGGACCGAGACTGTGAAAGGTCTGCCGGAAGGCGGCCCGGTGAATGTCGTGCGCGAGGATCCGGAACGCAAGGGACTGTTGTATGCGGGAACGGAGCGGGCGGTGTATGTTTCGTTTAACGACGGCGAAGAGTGGCAGCCTCTGAGACTCAATATGCCCGCCACATCGATTCGCGATCTCGTGGTGCATGGAGACGATATCGTCGTGGGGACGCACGGCAGGTCATTCTGGATCCTGGACGACGTCACGCCGCTTCGCCAGCTCGATGAGCATGTCGCCGGCGCCGCAGCGATCCTTTTCAAACCGCAGACTGCATTCCGAGTGCGCTGGAACGAGAACACAGACACGCCCCTGCCTCCTGAGGAGCCGGGCGGCCAGAATCCGCCGGATGGCGCCATGATTGACTACTACCTTGGCGCAGATGTGAAGAACGTGAAGCTCGAAATTCTTGACGCAGGCGGGAAGATTGTTCGAACATATTCCACAGCGGACAAACCTGAAACCGTTGACGCCAACTCGTTGCCCTACCCGTCGTACTGGTTCCGCCCAATACAGATGTTGTCGGGAAAGAAGGGGATGCATCGCTTTGTATTCGATCTGCATTTCGCTCCTCCTGACGGTGTGCGTCGGTCCTATTCGATGGCGGCCATTCTTCACGACACTCCGCTTGCTCCCACCGGGCCTTGGGTGCTGCCGGGCGAGTACACCGTTCGATTGTCTGCCGGCGGAAAGACCACTATGCAGCCGCTGACCGTCACGATGGATCCTCGTGTTCCGGCTTCCGCAGGAGTCCTTGCAGAGCAGTACAACCTGTCGATGATGTGTTACGATGGTTTGGATCAGATCTACCGTTCACGTCAGGAGATCAATGAGATCAGGCGCAAGGTTCAGGCGATGATCAAGGGAGGACCTGCGGCAGATTTGAAGGATCTTCTCAATAAGTTCGGCAGAAAGGTATCTTCGGTCGATGGCACAGGATGGGCGGAGGATGTCGATGTCATGTACTCGGCGGCCTATGCGACGAACCGGAGCGAGGAGACCTTTGCCGGACTTCAGTCAAAGCTCATGTACCTGATGGCGGTCCTTCAGGGAGCCGATGCAGAGCCGACATCACAGGTGGTGAGCGCGGTGAAGGATCAGCAGAAGACCCTCTCGTCCATGCTGACGCGCTGGAAGGATCTGAAATCGAATTCCGCCGAGATCAAGGCACTGAACGAAGCGTTGAAGAAGACGAACAAACAGGTGTTGCAGCTCAACTGATCCGCATCATCAACCGATGAGCCGTGCGCCACGGCAAACACGAAGGAGGCAGGCAAATGAGAAGGGTGACGGGACTTGGAGGGGTTTTCTTTCGTTGTGAGGATCCTCAAAAGATGAGGGAGTGGTACAAGACGCATCTCGGTATCGACTCGAATCAGTACGGCGGCCAGTTCGAATGGAGGAGTCTTGAAGATCCCGAGAAGATCTGCGTCACAGCGTGGAACCCGTTTCCCCAATCGACGGAGTACTTCAAGCCGAGCGAAAAGCAGTTCATGTTCAATTATCGTGTGGACGACCTCGCTTCGCTGCTGGAAGAACTTCGAAAGGAAGGCGTGACGGTTGTTGACACGATTCAAGAGTATGACTTCGGCAAGTTCGGCTGGATCATGGACCCCGAAGGGAACAAGATCGAGCTGTGGGAGCCGATCGACAAGAAATGACCACGATGAAGGTTCCGATCGGGCTTCTTGTCCTTCACTTAATCGAGCTGTAGTGTTCGCTGCGAAATTCTTCGATGAAAAGACGCGTCATGCATCTTGGGGATGCCTGACTCGCCGAAATGCACCGCAACAAAACAAGAGTCGCCAGAGATCCCCCATGAAAAATCTCACTCCTCCGGAACGTGGTTTTCTGCTCCTCTTCCTTTGTCTTCTCGCATTCCCTTCCGTGCCAGGTCTTGCCCGTGCACAACAGGAGCAGCGATTTCCTGTCGGTGTCCAGCTTCTGGAACAAACTGTGAAAAGGGCGTACGCCGTCGATCGGCTATTCTATAAGGTTTTCACACCGGGGTGGGAAGGAGCGAACGGAGCCATTGGGAATGCTCACCTCTTCGCTGTGACGCACGATTCGACCCTCCTTGCCATCTACACATCCACACTCAATCCGCTCAAACTATACAATGGCGGATGGGTCGATGATCGGGCGTGGGTGTGCCTGGCCGAGTTGTACTGGTGGCAGCTTACCGGAAGAACGCACTCGGAATGGGTTCAGGACGCGAAGAAGCGTTACCTCGACGCGAAATCGGAAGGCCGACTTTCAAACAAAGACGGATTCTGGAGCTGGTATAACTGGCCGCCCAACTGGCGGATTGAAGACAGGATCTTTACCAACAGCAACATGAACCACATGGCGCATGTTGCATGCAGGCTCTACGAAGCGACGAAGGACAAACAGTTCTACAACGACGCCATGCTTGTGTGGAATGGCGACAAGACGACTCCGGGGATCGAAAAGACGTTCTACCGCGGGGACGGAAAATGGGAAGGGAAGCCCGGACCGGCCGCGTTTGGCAAACAGCTCCCTTGGGAAGGGGCTGAATACTGCAGCCTCGGCGCTGCGATGTACAGAATGACCGGTGACGCAAAATACAAGAAGATCATTGTTGCGACCGCCAGGCGAATCATGGATCCAGCGACCGGCTGGGTCGATTCCGTAGACTTCTATCAGAAAACGATGGATGGAAACGGGGCATTTGTCCATTACATCCTCGACGCGTATATGACCGCACCCGACGAACTTCAGGATATTCCCGGCAAGATCGCGAAGATGCTTGAGCATGTCTGGTCGAATAACAATGGGAAAGCAACCGTTGTTTTGCACAGGCTGAGCGACGACGGCATCAGGAACGGGTGGAATCCGAATGGTGGTGAGGACGGCTACGGCGTCGATCAGGTCGGAAACGTTCACCCGCAATCACAAGCAGTCCGCGCATACGCCGTGTTCGCGTATGCGCTGCAACAAAAACTCATGAAGCATTGGTGAGCAGGAAGCTCCGCAGGCCCGATGTTTCCGGAGACTGACGTTGTAAGTATCGAACAAGGGAGGTTTGCACCGATGAAGACAAGAGCGTTGTTTACAGTACTAACCGCTGTGGTTGTTTCTGCATCAGTGTTTGCTCAGGATCCATCGTACTATATTCGGAAGTCCACCTGGAACGAAAGCATGCGGGCCTCCCGTGAGGAGTTGATGAGGGTGCAGGGGAGTGGCTCTGCATTCGCTCAAAAAGTGCTCGGGCCGTGGTACGGGATCGGACCGTTCAAAGCCTCGGGGAAGTCGGCCTTCTCCGTCGTATTCCCGCCTGAAAATGAAGTTGACCTCTCGAAGTCATACGAGGGGGGAACGCTGAAATGGACAAGGCGAACCGACTGGACAGACGGAACAGTGATTGACCTGGGAAAAGAATCGTTCTGCGCTACGTACATGTTCAGAACGATCACTGTCGAGCGTGACACGATCCTCCCGGTGTCCTTGGGAAGCGACGACGGGATCAAGGTATGGCTGAACGGCAAGGAGATTCTCTCCAACAACATTGACCGAGGAGTTGAAGCGGACGAGGAATCCATCGATCTTGTCCTGAAGAAGGGGGAGAACCGGTTCCTGATGAAAGTGAACAACAACCAGGGAGGATTCGGATTCTACTTTCATCTCGAAGATGCAGGCGTCAGGACGATCTGGAAGCTCATCAAGCGCGATTTTGCCGACGACAGAAGCAAGAAGGAAATGGAGTGGGAGATCAGCGACAGCATCTGGACGTGCGACTGGAAGCCGGGAGCCTGGGGGGAGTTGGCCGCACGGTATCTTCATGCTTCACAGTTCGAAACGAAAGCTGAGCTGGCGAGAGCAATGATGGTTGTTGAGCATGCGGGAACAAGAAATGTCCTGCCCGAAATCCGATCGATGTATATCACGACTCACGAAGAGAATAACACCCCGTATGTCTTGACACCGAAGCCGTCGCCGAGTCCCCGCATCAACGGGGCGAAAATATTTGGTGTTCGGCCGGGAAATCCATTTCTCTACACCATCCCTGTTACAGGCGACCGGCCGATGAAGTTTTCCGCCGCCGGACTTCCCTCTGGACTGAGTTTGGATGCACGAACGGGGCATATCACCGGTTCGCTCATGAACAGGGGCACATACACTGTTACCCTCACGGCAACAAACGCCGCCGGAACCGCGAGCAGAGAATTCAGAATTGTCGTCGGGGACCAGATTGCGCTGACGCCTCCGCTGGGGTGGAACAGCTGGAACTGCTTCGCAAATGCCGTCGATGACGGGAAAGTCCGCTCTGCCGCGGATGCGATGGCGGCCAGCGGGCTCATCGATCACGGATGGACGTACATTAATATTGACGACTGCTGGGAAATCAAGCCGAACACCGACGATCCGGCCTTGAAGGGAGAGCAGCGTGACCGGGATGGCATGATCAACACGAACAGGAAATTCCCGGACATGAAACGCCTCAGCGACTACATCCATTCGCTTGGACTCAAGATGGGAATCTATTCGTCTCCCGGTCCGCTCACGTGCGCCGGGTTCACGGCGAGCTACACGTTCGAAGAAAATGATGCACGGCAATATGCGGCGTGGGGAATCGACTACCTCAAGTACGATTGGTGCTCGTACGGCAGAATCGCCAAAGACAACAGCCTTCCCGAGCTGCAGAAGCCGTATCACGTCATGCGCGCCGCGCTGAACTCAGTGAAGCGGGACATCGTCTTCAGCCTGTGTCAATACGGCATGGGAGACGTGTGGAAATGGGGAGGTGATGTCGGTGGGAACAGCTGGCGAACCACGGGCGATATCGAGGACACGTGGGAAAGCATGTCGGGTATAGGTTTCTCTCAGGCGGGGCACGAGGTGTACGCGAAACCGGGGAACTGGAACGATCCCGATATGCTCGTTGTGGGAAAGGTCGGATGGGGACCTCAGCTGCGGCAGACGAAGCTGACCCCGAATGAGCAGTACACGCACATCAGCCTTTGGTGCCTGCTCGATGCGCCCCTTCTCATCGGGTGCGACATGACGCAACTGGACGAATTCACAACGAATCTCCTCACGAACGATGAGGTGCTGGAGGTAAGCCAGGATCCGCTTGGCAAGCAGGCGTCGCGGATCGGCAAGACGGGAGATCTTGAAGTATGGGCGAAGGACATGGAAGACGGTTCGAAGGTGGTCGGATTGTTCAACCGCGGAATATGGAAATCCGACATCACGGTGAAATGGAGCGATCTGGGTATCAGCGGCGTCCAAAGCGTCCGCGATCTCTGGCGTCAACATAATCTTGGCCGCTTCACCGACGAATTCACAACGTCAGTTCGGCGTCACGGCGTCACGCTTGTCCGCATCACACCCGTGAAGGCGGACCATTGAGGTTGAATCGACGATCGATGGCACCTGGTCCATTGGACCATGAACAATCTCTAACTCACTTGAAGGATTCCCCGATGCGCACAGTACTCTTATCGGCCGTGGTCATGATGATCGCGATCAACGGCCTCATGGCCCAGCCGAAGCCGCCGGCGTTTACGCGAGCTGATACACTGCGGGGCGCGTGGTCGCCCGAACGCTCCTGTTACGATCTCACGTACTATCATCTTGATGTCCGCGTCGATCCATCCAAACAATGGATCGGAGGATCGAACGATATCTACTTCCGCGTCACAACGCCCTTCACAACGATGCAGATCGACCTCTTCAAGAATATGGAGATCGAAAAAGTCGTGCTCGACGAAGGTGCTACGGTGCCGTTCACACGGGAGTTCAACGCTGTCTTCATCACCCTCCCAAAGGCGCCGGAGGTTGGCTCGATCCATCACGTCAAGGTCTTCTACGGGGGAAATCCTCAGGTTGCGAAGAATCCGCCATGGGATGGCGGCCTGACATGGAGCAAGGATCAATCAGGAAATCCGTGGGTGGTCGTTACGTGTCAGGGGACCGGGGCCAGCCTCTGGTGGCCAAACAAAGATCATCAGGCGGACGAACCCGACAGCATGCTCATAAGCATTGCTGTCCCGAAAGGGCTGGAAGATATATCCAACGGTCGTCTCAGAGCGAAAACCGAGCTTCCCGATGGCTGGACTCGGTACGATTGGTTCGTCAGCTATCCGATCAACAACTACTGTGTCACGATCAATGTCGGAAAGTATGCGCACTTCAGCGATACCTATGGGAAGAATCCTGCGCTGACGCTCGACTATTACGTCATGCCGCAGAATCTCGAGGCGGCGAAGAAGACGTTTGCACAGGTCAAGACGATGATGGCGGCGTACGAGAAGTATTTCGGGAAGTATCCTTTTTACCGTGACGGGTACAAGCTCATTGAGTGCCAGCACCCGGGGATGGAACACCAGAGCGCTGTCGCGTACGGCAACAAGTGGCTTGGGGGATATCTGGGATTTGCCCCATCCGCTACGGGACTCAAATTTGACTTCATCATAATCCATGAGAGCGCCCACGAATGGTGGGGGAACGCGATCACATCGAAGGATGTGGCCGATATGTGGATTCACGAAAGTTTCGGCGCATATGCTGAAGCGTTGTACGTGGAAAGCCAGTGGGGCTATGAAGAGGCGTTGAAGTACATCAACGGCAAAAAACCGAACGTGCGCAATCTTGAGCCCATCATCGGCAAGTACGGCGTCCAGAACGAGGGAGCCGGCGACATGTACGACAAGGGACAGCTTGTGCTCAACACCTTCCGGAGCGTTCTCGACAACGACGATCTGTGGTTCTCAATCCTCAAAGGACTCCAGGACAAGTTCCGTTACACGACGATCACTGCCGATGACGTGATCCGGTTTGTGAATGAGAAAACCGGCAAGGACTACACGTATTTCTTCAATCAGTATCTCCGAACCCCGAAGATACCCCAGCTCGATGTCAGCCTGACGTTCAAGGGCGATTCAGTGATGGCGACGTACCGATGGAGTGCGGATGTCCAGGATTTCCACATGCCGGTGAAGGTAACGACTGCGCCCGGCAAGTTCGAGTTCATCTACCCGACAACTGCGTGGCAGCGCATGGTCGTCGGCAGTATGGAGCCGACAGAGTTCAAGGTGGATGAGAACAGGTTCTATGTCAACCTCAGGCTGAGCTGGCGATACATGGATCCAAGAGTTCAACCGGGCGGAAATCGAAGAGGGTCATGGTTCTGACGGGCGGTTTCTTCTGAAACTGACTGCCGCCGATGGATCGGGACGAAGTTCCCGGTGACGTGACATGAAGCATGGTACCGGCTGAAGAATCTTTCGTCGATATTGCGGGAGAGGACGATCTACCCCGTCTCTTTGAGGTGTGGGAATCCTCTGTGCGTGCGACGCACGCGTTCCTTGCGGAAAAGGACATTCAATTCCTGATCCCTCTTGTCAGGGACACCCTCGCACGGTTTTCTCCTCTGCATTGTGTCCGCGATGCGGACCACCGACCCGTCGCGTTCCTTGGGGTCGCAAATGAGAAGATAGAGATGCTGTTCGTTCATGCTGATTGGCGCGGGCGAGGCATCGGAACGAAGCTGACTCAATTTGCGATTGACGATCTTGGCGCCCGATGTGTCGACGTGAACGAGCAGAACGATCCCGCTATTGGATTCTATGAGAATCTCGGATTCAGTACTGTCGCGCGTTCACCTCTCGACGGTGAAGGGATGCCGTTCCCAATCCTCCATATGGAACTCATCGGTACCGCCGTGGAAGTCAGACGGTCATTAATAGAAGGACTTGGAATCTTCGCGCTGCGAGATTTTCACGCGGGGGATCGTTTGCGGCGGGTAAGGGTGATGAGGGAAATTACCGAGGATGCGCCTCTCCGAACCGATGCCGGGGAGCGCGCCGATCACTGCGACTATGTTGACGGCAGGGTGTTGTTGCTCGATTATCCGGATCGGCACATCAATCATAGCTGCGATCCGAACGTCTACCAATTGTTCGAAGGAAAGAGATCGTATTTTGTCGCTCGCCGGAAGATCGCTGCGGGTGACGAGGTCACGTGCGATTACAACGTAAACATCACGGCCGGCACGGCGTGGCCCTGCGCATGCGGCGCGGGTCGATGCCGAAAACGAGTCGAAGGGGATTTCTTCCTGCTTCCGCTCGAATGGCAGATCGAATACCGCCCCTTGCTGGCGGATTGGTTCGTTCAACGCAATCGCGAGCGCATTGAGGCGCTCGACAAATCGATAAGAACATGAAGTCTGAACAGTCATTCACGCTCCGGAAGGCGGTTCTGGACGACTGTGGATCGATCGAAGCGCTCATCGCTCGATCCGCCCGCGGTTTGAGCACTGCTGATTACACGCCGGCACAGATCGAGGGGGCGTTGCAGGGTGCGTTTGGGCTCGATACACAGCTGATCGAGGACGGAACGTATTTTGTCGCAGAAGCCGGCGGGGAGATTGTCGGATGCGGCGGCTGGAGCAGACGCAAGACGCTCTTTGGAAGCGACAAGCGCGACAAGCGCGATCCGGGCGAGCTGAATCCTGGTGCAGATCCAGCGAAAATCCGGGCGTTCTTTGTCCATCCGGACTGGGCGCGGCATGGGATTGGACGATCCATTCTGCAGCGCTGCGAAGCTGAAGCTGCGAATTGCGGCTTTCGTTCGTTGGAACTCATGGCAACACTGCCCGGAGTGCGCCTCTACGCGGCATGTGGATATGCTGAAGCAACCCACATCCGGTACATTCTTCCCTCAGGCATTGAGATCGAGTTTGTGCCGATGACGAAGTCTCTCGACGTTTAAAATTTTCTCTGCTTCGGGGCCACCATGATATCAATACCGTTTCGTGTTGTCGATTGGTCGGACGTGGAAAAGACGCTCCATCCTGGTACATCGGGAATGGCAGAGTGGAGGACGCTTCAATTCCCAGGCTTGAGGATCCGACTCGTGACGTACTCCGCCGGATACCTCGCTGACCACTGGTGCCGGAAGGGGCATATCGTTCATTGCCTGAGCGGTGAAGTTGTCACTGAGCAGGAAAGCGGGGAGCACTACGTGCTCCGGGAAGGGATGACGTACGTCGTCTCGGACAACATGAGTTCACACCGCTCGCGGGTTGAGCATGAAGTCCGGCTCCTCATTATCGATGGTGACTTTCTGAATTCGGACTAATCTCGCATACGAATGAATCCAGAACGACTTTCAAGGTTTCTTGTCGCAGGTCTGCTTCTGTCATTTCTTGCTGTTCGGGCTTACTTCACAATCAGGCTGCGGGAAAAACACGGTGAGATCCCCGGTGTGAGCCATCGAATCGATAGCGAGGGGAGGGTGAATTTCGCCTTTCGCCGGTTCCTGATAGCTCCGATGCTCGCGGTTGCAACATTCCTGTTCTTCATCAAGTCCCCCTGGCTTGTTCCCTTCGCCATGGATCTTCCCTCACCTCTCGTCATTACAAGCGCATCGATTGGCATGTGCGGGATTCTGTTTCTTGTTTGGGTTCACCGGACGCTCGGAAGGGAATGGTCCGCAAAGCTGAAGATTCGAGCCGACCATCAGTTAATCCGGACTGGCCCGTACGCGAGAATCCGCCATCCCATGTACACTGCCCTGTTCACAATCTATGGCGCCATCGGTGTGACGTCATCGAATTTCCTTATTCTCGTACCGCTGGTTCTTGCTGTGCTGAGTATCCTTGTGCGGATTCCGAAAGAGGAATCGATGCTGATGGAGCGGTTTGGGGCCGATTATCGAAGTTACAAAGAACAGACCGGCAGGTTCTTGCCGCGACCGTGACACTGCAGAAAATTTTCGTGATCATTTTGAGGAACTACTTCAATGATTGATGATTTAACAACGGCGCGGGAAATGATCCGACATACGGTTGCCACTCTCGCATACAGAGCCGCAAAGCCTCTCAGGGATGTTCCTGCGGAGTTTGCGGCGTTTCGACCTAAACCGGGGTCACGTACTGCTGTTGAGATCCTGGCTCACATGGGGGACTTGTTCGATTGGGGACTGTCCCTTGCAGCTGGCAAGGAAGCGTGGTCTGATTCTGTTCCAATGGGCTGGGAACAAGAGGTCAGCCGGTTCTTCGCATCGCTCAAGGCATTCGATGATTACCTGGCTGGAACCCAGGAGATCCACTGTCCAATCGGGCGGTTGTTCCAGGGTCCGATTGCAGACGCGCTCACCCACACCGGCCAGCTCGCAATGCTTCGATCACTCTTTGGCGCTCCGATCAAACCGGAGAACTACTACAAGGCCGACATTACGCGAGGCGTGGTCGGGTCCAATCAGCCTCCTGCACGAAGAGAATTTTAGGATACCATGGCGAATCTTTCAATGACAGCGACACTTTTGCTGATCGATCTGCAGCAAGCGATCGATCAGCCGTCGTGGGGTCAGCGGAACAACCCCGATGCGGAAACGAACATTGCAAGACTTCTGTCCCACTGGCGTGCAACCGGCCGCCCGATCATCCATATCCGCCATGTATCGAAATCCCCGGATTCGACATATCGCAACGGACAGCAAGGCGTGGAATTCAAGCCCGTCGCAATGCCGCTGCCGGGAGAAACCGTCGTTACAAAGCACGTGTGCACAGCGTTCATCGGGACGGATCTTGAGCAGCGGCTGCGGCAACGGGAGTGCGAGGATGTGATTATCGTCGGTGTGATCACGAACAATTCTGTGGAGTCGACAGCGCGGGTCGCAGGTGACCTTGGGTTCAGGACAATCGTCGTTGCCGACGCGACGTTTACGTTCGGGAAGCGGGACTTCGACGGTAATTACAGGTCCGCCGGGGAAGTGCATGCAATGTCGCTTGCCAATCTCGAAGGGGAGTATGCACGGATCCTTACCACGAATCAGGTCCTTGAGTTATCTGCAGCATCGAAATAGAGACGAGCCCGAAGAAACACCGCAACTGGATAATGGACATGGAGCCCTGGAGAACAGAAAGCAATCCGGCAAAACAGATGATGCTCACAGCCGTTCTCGTGCTTGTTGGAGCCGTGCTCATGTACGGTTTCCGGAATTTCGATTCTTCCGGATTCACAAACAGCTTCGCAGGCTTTCTCCTTGGCGTCCTGCTCCTCGTGATCGGCATTCCCTCCTTGCTCATGGTAGGAAGGCAAACGATCGTGGTCGATCCTTCCGTTCGACTGATCCTGATCGAGAAGGCCAACCGGTTCGGGAGCAAGACGACGACGATCAGCTTCAACGAGATTGCGGATCTTCGCGTTAGCAGCATGGGGAGCAGAACAAAGGGAATGGTCACCTACTACGTCACGCTCGAGCTCGTGTCGGGGAAGCATGTCCCGCTGTTTTTCCCGGACTACTACGATGGACGGTGGGACAGATCTGTCGCAGAGAGCCGGTGTCAGCGGTTGGCGGAGTGCCTTGGCAGGCCCGCCGGAATCGGAACCAATGTCCTGAGTTAGGCGCGCATGCTCACACTGATAAAGTCCATTCATACCGCCATCTGGATTCTCATGACGAGTGCAATCTTCTACATCGGGTTCTGTGTCATGATGATGGCGTTTGGCACTCTTTTCTATGTTGCGTTGGCCTTGGTTGGTTCTGAGATTCTTGTCATACTCGTCAATCATTGGCGATGCCCCCTGACGGGCGTCGCACGGCGATACTCGGACGAAGAATCGCCGAATTTTGATATTTTCCTCCCCCGAACGATCGCCCAGTACAACAAGGAAATTTTCACCGTTATTCTGCTCGTCATCCTTGTCATGTATCTTGTGCAAGCCCTCAGATAGCTCTCGCGCCACCCCGAAACTAATCCCCCAAAAATGACGTTATTGATGATGCTCTCCTGCGGAACAGTTCCGCGCGTGAGCTCACATTCGGAGGAACCATGTCCATCAGGCCTATCAAGAGAGTTACTGAAGCTCAACCAGCGATTGAAGGTGCCGGAGTTCATCTTCGCCGAGCATTTGGATTCGGAACGACGAAAGACTTCGATCCGTTTTTGCTCTTTGATGATTTTCGAAACGAGAACCCGGAAGACTATCTTGCAGGATTCCCCTGGCATCCGCATCGCGGGATTGAGACGATCACGTACGTCCTTGCCGGAGCCGTCACCCACGGCGACAGTCTCGGCAACAAAGGGACGCTTGGATCGGGTGATGTACAATGGATGACTGCGGGGAGCGGGATTCTCCACCAGGAAATGCCGAAGGGCGACCCGAATGGGCGGATGCACGGGTTCCAGTTGTGGGCGAATCTTCCGCGGTCGCTGAAGATGACCAACCCGCGCTATCAGGACATCCCTTCTGCAGAAATTCCTGAAGTCGGAGACGACGATGGAACAATCGTTCGCGTTGTCTGTGGAGAATTTGGCGGCAAGAAAGGACCTGTCGTTGGCATCGCTGCCGACCCGCGGTACCTTGACGTGTGGGTCCCGCCAGGGAGGCGGAAGATCCTTCCTGTTGAAACAACGCAGCATGCATTCGCCTACGTCTTTGACGGGGATGGTACGTTCCGCGATGCCTCCTCTCCGGGCGCGGTTATGACGGAGCAGGTTGGCAATGGCGGAGCGACGCTGCCGGACAGGACCGGCAACAGGTCGATGGTGCTCTTTGACCGTGGCGACGAAGTGATCGTCCAGGCCGGCGAACAGGGGATGCGGTTTCTCCTCGTCTCCGGAAAGCCGATCGAAGAGCCCGTTGCGTGGTACGGCCCGATCGTCATGAACACCGAGGGCGAACTACGGCAGGCTCTCAGTGAACTGCAGGACGGTACCTTCATCAAGCACCAACGCTAGGGCCGCGGCGCACGATCGCGTCGTGCCGGCGGGAACCCGAACCTCAGCACTCAGCCGGCGTCATCACTCCAGTTTCAAACTCATGCTCTCACGCTGTGCGATCCGTTTCACTGAAAAGAGGGAAGGACCGCTATGGAGAACAACTCCAGCACCGCTGCTGCAACTGAAGTCTCCAATGTTCGGCATGTCATACTCGCTTCGTCGATCGGCACACTGTTCGAGTGGTACGATTTCTATCTCTACGGGAGCCTTGCGGCGTTCTTCGGCGGGCTCTTTTTCCCTCCGGGCAATGATACTGCGGCCTTCCTTGCTTCACTTGCGACCTTCGGCGCCGGGTTTGCAGTCCGGCCGTTCGGCGCCCTCGTGTTTGGACGGATCGGGGATCGGGTGGGAAGGAAATACACATTCCTTATCACCATCATCATCATGGGGCTCTCGACGGCCCTCATTGGATTCCTTCCTTCTTACAAAAGCATTGGTTTGCTCGCCCCAGTTCTCCTTGTCACGCTCCGGCTGGCCCAGGGACTTGCGCTGGGCGGAGAATACGGCGGAGCCGCCACCTACGTTGCGGAACATGCGCCGATCGGGAAGCGCGGGTTGTTTACGAGTTGGATCCAAACGACCGCCACCGTCGGATTCTTCCTCTCGCTCGCGGTCATCCTGGGGACGCGACTGAGTTTCGGCGAAAGGGAGTTCAAAGAGTTTGGCTGGCGCATTCCGTTCATCGTCTCTTTCATCCTCCTCGCCGTGTCAGTCTATGTCCGGCTCAAGCTGAAGGAATCGCCTCTCTTTCTGCAGCTGAAGTCGCGGGGGACACTGTCAAGAAATCCTCTCAAGGAGAGCTTCACGGAAAAAGCGAATCTCAAATACGTCCTCATCGCGTTGTTCGGCGCGACGGCCGGTCAGGGAGTCATCTGGTATTGCGGACAGTTCTATGCACTCTTCTTCCTCCAGAACACGCTGAAAGTCGACTTTGTGACTTCATACACGCTCGTGGCGATTGCGCTCGCATTCGGCACGCCGCTTTTCATCGCGTTCGGTGCACTGTCGGATTACATAGGAAGGAAAAATGTCATGCTCACGGGGTGCTTGCTCGCCGCGTTGACGTTTTATCCAATCTTTCAGGGGCTCACGCATTATGCAAATCCGGACCTTGAGAAGGCGATCGACTCGAATCCGATCGTTCTTCAGTACGAACGCCCCTCAACTCCCGATGCTGAAAAAGCAGTCAATGCGGCGCGGGAATCGTTGACGAGAAAGGGCTACCCATTCCGGTATGAACTTTCCCCCGGGACGGTTGGAATCCATATGCGCGTGGGGCTCACGATGTCAACCTCGTTTAATGATTCACTCTGGACTGCCCAATTGTATGCTGCCGGTTACCCGGCCAAGGCAAATCCTGATCGAATCAATCACTTCCTTGTTGTCATGCTGCTGACATTGCTCATGGTATATGTCTGCATGGTCTACGGTCCCATCGCAGCGTTTCTTGTCGAGCTATTTCCTACAAAAATTCGCTATACTTCAATGTCGCTGCCGTATCACCTCGGCAATGGGTGGTTTGGAGGTTTTCTGCCTCTCATCGCTGCCTCCATCACCATCGCCACGGGTGACATCTATGCCGGCCTGTGGTATCCGATTGGTGTGGCCGTTCTCACGTTTGTCGTCGGGCTGATCGGGATCAGGGAAACCAAGGATCGTAATCTTGAGTACGACGCAGCGGAAGAACCTCCGATGTAGACCGGCCGGATCTCGTGACAACGATTGTAATTCCTCAACAAGGCGTTGATACTCTCGTGTCGCTTACGTTCTCACTCGATCGGCCAGGATCCGAAGTCTCGGCATCGTTGATTGGCGAGCTGGATGCGGACCTGGCATCCCGGTATCCTCGTCAGTGGATTCACGGCCTTCATTCTGAGGATGCCGATGACCCAAACCTTGTGTTCGTTGTTGTGTGGGACGGAGATCGACCGGTTGGATGTGGAGCACTCCGGCGTATCGACGAGAGGACGACGGAAGTCAAACGGATGTACATCAAACCCGAGGCGCGGCGAAAAGGATATTCAAGAAAGCTCCTTGCATTCCTTGAACAAACGGCGCAGACAGCGGGATACACGTCGATCAGACTCGAGACAGGGACCCGGCAACCAGAGGCCATCGGCCTCTATGAATCGGCCGGGTATCGGGTCATCCCTGCATACGGTGAATACGTCGGCAATCCATTCAGTGTTTGTTTCGAAAAGAAATTGTAGGTCATAACGACAAGTGTACTTCTCACCAGCCACGCACGTTGGATTCTGACCATGACCAAAGGACGGATGGAGGCATTTAGCGACGGAGTGATCGCAATCATCATTACGATCATGGTGCTCGAGCTTCGTCCACCGTCGGGTACGGATGTCGCAGCTCTCACTCCGTTGATTCCTGTATTTCTGAGTTACACACTGAGTTTCGTCTTCCTTGCGATCTATTGGAGCAATCACCATCATTTGCTGCAAGCGATCAAGCGCGTCGACGGGCGCGTGCTCTGGGCCAATCTTCATCTCCTGTTCTGGCTTTCGCTGACTCCGTTTGTTACAGCATGGATGGGTGAGAACCATTTCGCCACGTGGCCCGTGGCCTCATATGGCGTCGTTCTGCTTTGTTCTGCAATCGCGTACTTCATCCTGACAAGGGTACTTATCACAGTGCACGGTGACGATTCTGTGCTTGCGGAAGCTGTCGGAAGCGACTTCAAAGGACGGATTTCAGTTCTGATTTATGCATCAGCGATCCTGCTCGCGTTTGTCAATCCACTGATCGCCTGCCTGCTCTATGTTGTCGTCGCGATCATGTGGCTTGTCCCCGATAAACGCATCGAACGATCCATGACAGGTTAATCCTGTCTCGCTTGTCACCAACGTCATAACGCTTATGGCCGGACGAATATTCCTTCCCCTCCGTCTTGTTCTTTCCGCCTGCGCTGTTTCAGTCTTGCTGATTTCGTGTTCCGGGCCGGCAACGATGCGCGGCTCCTTCCCGGCTGTTGTCGATCGAATATACTTCGGCCGTGCCATTGGCGATACGGCGACTATTGCGGACTCCAGTTGGCGGAGCTTCGCGGACGACGTGCTCGCACCATCCTTGCCGAATGGCTTCACGACCTGGAAGGCGGAGGGTCAGTGGAGGAGGGGCGACGGAACGGTTGGAAGGGAGGACTCGTTTGTTCTGGAGATTGTCAGTCGTCGTGGTGAGGAGGACATGGCGAGCGTGCTTGAGAGGATCATCCATGAATACAAGCGACGGTTTCATCAGGAATCGGTTCTGCATGTGCGAACGTTTGGTGTGGGTAAATTCTGAACTCGCGGAGAGGAGCGACCGATGAGGATTGCATTCGGCACACACGGCTCTCTCAGAGTTCTTCTTGTCGTGATGATCTTGTACTTCACGGCCCACGCGCAAACTGCATCCAGGAAGAGCTCGATCCTTGGAACGTGGAAGGGGACCTCCATCTGCACGCACGTCGAGGGGAATGATGCTTGCAAGGATGAAGTCGTGATCTATTCGGTCAGCGATCTGAATCCGAACGCCGATTCTGTGAGATTCGATGCGAAGAAAATCGTGAACGAGAAAGTTGTCCCGATGTTCGATCTTGACCTTGGCTATAGCAATGAGCGCCATCAATGGGAGGCAGAATTCAGGAGCTCCCGCGTCCACATCCGTTGGTCCTTTGTGGTGCATGGGAATCACATGTCAGGAACCTGTGCTGATCTTCCCTCACTTCTTGTCAGGCGCAACGTTTCGGTCGATCGCGTGCCTTCCGGCGAGCCGTCTTCTCCTCCGAAGTGATTGTTGTCACTCTCTTTCTGACCCCAGATCGCGAATTTAAGGCTGTTCACATACAGCGATTGAGCTCGATGCATCATCGAGAATGGAGGGGTCATGCTGGAAGAGTGGAACAAGCCGGGGCTGCGGGAGTCGAATCTCACCAAGCGATGGTTTGGGGATTCATATTTCGATCTTTTTGTGTGGATCGATGACTCCGGGGCGATCATGAGTTTCCAGCTTTGTTACGGCAAGCCGGCCAATGAACATGCCTACACATGGATGTTCCCCTCGATTTCATATCATCAGAAAGTGGACGACGGGGAGGGAAAGCCCGGCAGGAGCAAGTCGACGCCGATCCTTCTTCCCGACGGGATGTTTGATGTCCGGTCCGTTGCCCGCCGCTTTCTGGATGAAAGCAAAGAAATCGACCCCGTCATCACAGACTTTGTGCATCGGAAGCTCCTGGAGTTCGCAGAACAATCTGCCGCGGCATAACCGCCATCTCTCCGCACCATCTGCTGCGCCGGAATGTTCCGGCGAGCCTATCCTGCCAGTACCATCTCAAGGCCGTGAATCCGAATTTTCTTTCTCGTACCATGCAGCAATACCTTTTCCCGCAAAGGACTTCGAGGGGCCATGACGGACAAAAAACCGAGTGTGGTTGAGTTTCTTGGATTAAAGAGAGACCTGATTGGCCTTCTCAGCATGGTTATCCTCGTCGGCTTAGGTGAGCACATGGCCGAGAGGTTTCTGCCGCTCTACCTGGTTGCACTCGGCGGGGGAGCTTTGTCCGTCGGACTTCTCAATGCGCTCGACAACCTTCTCGGGGCACTGTACGCTTTTCCAGGTGGATTCCTCAGCGACAAGATCGGTTACAAACGCGCACTACTCGTGTTCAATCTCCTCGCTATGAGCGGGTACGCCATAGCGATTGTGACCCCATCCTGGCAGACGGTGATTCTCGGCGCGATCCTGTTCACTTCCTGGTCGGCAATCTCGCTTCCCGCAACCATGGATCTTGTCGCATCGGTGCTTCCCAGGGAGAAACGTACCATGGGGGTCTCGCTTCATTCCATGGTTCGGAGGATTCCCATGGCGCTTGGGCCCGTGATCGGAGGCGCGCTTATCGGAGCGTTCGGGGAAACGCGCGGGGTTCGGATCGCGTTGGTCATTGCTTTCCTGTTCGCGGGAGTGTCGTTGGTGGTCCAGCAGGTGATGATTGGAAAGGAGACGACGCGGCCAAGCGATGGGAAAACCCGGAGGTCTTACGGATGGCGGCTACTCAGTGCAGATCTTCGCAAGCTGCTTGTTTCGGATGTGCTGATCAGATTCTGCGAGCAGATTCCATATGCGTTCGTTGTGATCTGGTGCGTCAAAGTCAACGGGGTGAGCGCACTGCAGTTTGGTCTGTTGACGACAATTGAAATGGTCACAGCGATGTTGATCTACGTCCCCGTTGCGTATCTTGCCGACCGATCAACGAAGAAACCGTTCGTTGTCGTAACGTTCATGTTTTTCACGCTCTTTCCGCTCGTGCTGCTTGTATCCCGATCGTTCTGGGCGATGGCCGTTGCGTTTTTCATCCGGGGGTTGAAGGAATTCGGGGAGCCGACAAGGAAGGCGCTGATCATGGACCTGGCGCCGGACGGACAAAAAGCCGCGACGTTCGGTGTCTACTATCTTATCCGCGATACGATTGTCTCGTTCGCGGCTTTTGGGGGTGCACTGCTCTGGGATGGTTCGACGATCGAGACGCTTGTCGGGATGACAGGAGTCGGGCAACAGCTCGTACCGCTATTTCAGTCATTCGTTTCTCCGACTGCAAATCTCCTCACCGCATTCGGGTTCGGCGTCGCTGGCACGATCTACTTTGCTCTCTTCGGCAAAGACCTAGGCAGGTCAGCTCATGAACTGGTCTCTGAGAAGTCGAATCAATGAGAGCCTGCCTTTTTCTCCAGCAATCGCTATTCCGTCAGCTTGACGCCAATCGCGCGATCAAGCTCATACTTGCTCAGGACAAGCTTGTAGAGCGCCTGCAGATTTCCCAGCCTCGCCGATGATTCCGTAGCCTGAGCGTCGAGCAGATCGAGGTTTGTGACCGTCCCGATTTCGTACCGCGATTTTGCGATCGATACGGCGTCTGCCGCCTGTTTGACCTGGATTTCGGAGATGGCGATCTTCTGTGCCGCCGAATGAACTTCCGTCACAGCCTGTTCAACGTCGGAGCGGATCTGCTGCTGAATGTCCTTCTGTCGTGCTTCCTCTGCAAGCACCTGGGCCCGCGCTTCTTCCTGTTGGTGATCGGTCCTCCCGCCGTCGAAGATCGGAAGCTCCGCACGAATTCCTGCCATCCAGTTGCCTCGGAGCACGTCGAGGTTCGGGATGTAGCCGTTTTTCAATCCGTACGACACGTTTGCCATGAGCGAGGGCTTTTGACCCAACGAAGCGACCTTTTGCTGCAGTTGGGCCGACATCCCTGCATCCTTCGCCATCTTGAGTTCCATGCGTTGACGAACGGCAGCCTCGAGGAGCGAATCGGAATTGAGCGGCACCGGCTGCTGCATGAAGTCCCCTTTGATCTTGACTGACGATCCTGAGGAGAGACCGAGCAGTTGTGCGAGGACGGAACGCTGCTTAGACTCCATCGCCTCCAGGTCGATCTTCTGGCTCTGTGCTGCCGCCACGCGCACCTGCGTCGTCAAGACGTCAAAACTCGTTGCTGTTCCCGCCGAGACACGCCGCTTGGTGCTCTCAAGGTGCTGTTGCAGAGCCTCGATTTGTTCGTTCTGAACGTCGATGCTCTTCTCAAGCAGGAGGATCGCATAGAAAATGCGGACAGCCTGATATGCGAGCGTCGTCTTTGTGAGTTCGATTGCATCCTGGCTGGTTTGCACCCGGGATCTGCTGAGGTCGATCGTAGCGTCGGATTTGCCGAAATCATACACCGTGTAGCGCCCCGCGATATGAATATCGTAGTTGCTCGCAGGGAAGAGCTTGAACTCTCCCAAGCCTGGGAACGCGAGCTTGGCGATGGGAGCAAGGAAGGCGTACGTCCCTTCTGTCGTTACGTCCGGCATCAATGCGCTCTGCAGCTGCAGTACACGGGCCTCGGCGGCATGAGAGTTCTGTTCTGCCTGGGTGATGGCCGGGTGAACCTGCATCAGGCGTTTGAGCATCTTGTCGACAGTGAGGGTATCCTGGGCGTATGACGCGCTCAGCAGAATCGCTGTCAGTGTAAATGCGCACAATGATTTCATCATGACGATATCAGATCCTTGAAGAATGAATGACGTTTGCTGATCTCAGATTGGGATTACTCCATGGGTGCAGCACTCGGTCCGGGTGACTTTTTCTTGTGGACCCTGAGAAGGAAAATGGGTATGACGCTCAGCAGGGTGATCCCTGCTGCCACAAGGAAATCGTCGTTGATGGCCCTGACAAATGACTGTTGAACGATATGCGCAGCGATGAGCGACTTGGCTCTCATGGCGGAGATTGCATCGGTCCCGCCGATGGCATACCGGCTGAAGTACGTCAGCTGGCTGACGACTTTCCGGAATGCAGGGGAATAGGAATCGATCATCTGGCCGTACGTCGCAGTGTGATAGATCACTCTCCTCGTGAGCAGCGCTCCCATGAGCGCGACGCCAAAGCTGCCCCCCAGTTGCCGCAGTACGTTGAAGAGGCCCGAGGCCTGTGCGATCTTGTGACGCGGGATTTCGGACAGCGCCAGCGTGGACAACGGCGAAAAGACCATCCCCATCGCAAAACCACGGACGTACAGCGGAAGCATGATCTGGTAATGCTCCGAGTAGAGCGACAAGAACGAGTTCATAAACAAGCTCAGGGCGAGCAGGAACAAACCTATCGCCGAAGGGATCTTTGGATTTACCTTGTCCGAAAGGAAGCCTGCGATCGGTGCGGTAATTGCCTGAAGGATGCCCACCGGGAGAAAGACCGCACCGGCCTGAAGAGCCGTGTAACCGAGGGAATTCTGAAGATAAAGCGGGAGCAGGAATGTGCTGCCGAACATCCCGAGGCCGAAAATGAAAAGGATCCCGTTTGTGACGCCAAAGTTGAAGTTCTTCAACAGTCTCAGTTCGATGAGCGGATGTTCCACGCTCAACTCGGTGACAAGGAAGACAATCAGGGCAATCCCTGAAATGAAAAAGCAAGAGAGGATGAACGGCGATGTCCATCCTCCTGTGTTCCACGAGGCGTTTCCGTCCGACAGGGCAAGGAGGAGCGAGATCAGGAAGACCGCCGATGAAACGAATCCGATGACATCGAACGACCGCGTGCTTTCTGTTTTGAACTCGCGCTGTATGACGACAGTGGCGAAGAGACCCACCATTCCGACGGGCACGTTGACGTCGAAGATCGCATTCCAGCCGATGTTGTCGACCAGATAACCGCCGATGAGCGGACCGAGGGAGACCGATGCAGCCGCCGCAATCGACCAGAAGCCGAGCGCAATGCCCCGCTGTTGCGGTGGAAATTCCCTCGTAACGATCGCCATGCCGACCGGCATGAGGAATCCCGCCCCCATGGCCTGGACAATGCGGAAGATGATGAGTGCGTTTTCATCCCACGCCAGCCCGCACAGGAAGGAGCCGAGCGTAAAAAGGAACAGCGCCATGAAATATGTGCGTTTGTAGCCGAGGTGATCGGCGACCCAGCCTGAAGTCGGCAGCATGACGGCAAAGACAAGCAGGTAGCCGGTGAGGATCCATTCGGCCTTGTCGACGTCGATGCCGAACGAAGCCATGATCTTCGGAAGCGCCACATTGACGATCGTCGCATCCAGCACCGCCATAAAAGTTCCGATCATCACGTTGAGAAGCACCCACCACTTGTAGGAGGCGTGCTCGTGATGAAGCGATGGGACCCGCCTGACGAACCCGTGCTTGATCCTGTGTGTTGATGACAGCGCCATGCCTACTTCACCTTCACTTTGACTTCAACAGACATCCCGGGCAGGAGCTGAACTGCCTGCGCTGCTTGCTGTCCATCGGCCGGCTTGATCGAAATCTTGACGGGCACACGCTGCGTGACCTTCGTGAAATTGCCTGAAGCGTTGTTCGGCGGAATCAAGGAAAACTGCGAGGCCGTGTTGCTGCCGATCTGGAACACCTGACCCGTAAACTTGACGTCCGGATAGGCATCGACAGTCACTTCAACCTTGTCGGCTGAGCGAAGCACGCCGATGCTTGTCTCCTCGAGGTTCGCTGTGACCCAGATGTTCTTCATGTCGTACACGGAGAACACGGGCTGCCCGGGGGAGACAACGTCACCGGGAAGAGCCCAACGTTTCGAAACGACGCCGTCCATCGGTGACGCGATGACTGTGTTGCGGAGCTGTGTCTCGATCACATTGATTTGCGCCTTCGTAGTGTTGGCTTGCGCGATTGCTATACTGAGGCGCGCTTTGGCCGATTCGAGCTCACTCTGCGCGTGATCGTACTGTTCTTTCGTGATGATGTTGTCTTTCAGCTGCGCCGCCGCGCGCTTGTAGTCGGTCTGTGCTTTGTCAAGGCTGACGTTGGCCAGCGCGATGTTCTCATTCGCGAGCAGAAGCGACGACCGGGCCTGGTTGAGCTGCGCACGCAGATCGATATCATCGAGTCTGATGAGCACCTGGCCAAGGTGAACGGTGTCTCCTTCTGCAACAGTGAGCGTGTCAATGCGGCCGAGGATTTTCGTACTCACAGCAACCCGGTTCGCGTCGATATACGCGTCGTCGGTTGTGACGAACTCGCGCGTTCCCATGTACCAGACATAGGCGGCGATTGCGCCGCCAATGAGGATGATGGCCAAAGGGATGACGAGTTTAAAATTTCTGTAGAGTGGAACGGAATCGACAGATTGATCATCGTTCGCATCGTTGCCCGGAGGAGGACCGCCTGCGCGCTCTTCGCTCTTGTGTGAACGATGTTGATCCTGCCGTGAGCTCTCTTCCATGGTTGTGAATCCTTTCTAGTGTTCGGTTCGCTTTATAATGCCGTGAAGCACGATTGCCATCAGTAACTGAATTTCGTTCTTGAATTCCTGTATGGGCACTCCGTTGTCACCGCGGAACTGCGCGGCGTGCGACGCGCGCAGCCGTAGTCCCTGCAAGGCATGAAGCAATAACCCGGCAGTTTGTTCGGGCGAGCTGATGCTGAACTCATCGCTCTCCACGCCGCTGCGCAGAATGGTCGTCAACAACTGAAGCTCTTCGTTTGAAAACGCTGCGAAGAGATCCTTGAACACCGGCTTCATGTTCTGCCAGAATGTGACGTTCAGCGCGCTCACGTTGAGGAGTTGTCCCGCCAGCTCGACTCTCCGCATGGTGTACGCTGTGAGTTTCTCCGCGGCTGATATCGGACGGGCCAGGATTTCCCCGGCTTGCCTGAGAAATTCTTCCTGCTCACGCCTGATCACTGCTCGGAAGACATGCTCCTTCGCAGGATAGTAGTAGTAGAGCGACGCCTTTGCCATGCCAACATCCTCGGCGATCTCGTCCATCGTTACCTTCGAGAAGCCGTACTTGGCAAAACGGCCCTGGGCCGCGTCCAAAATCCTATGCTCTTTGTTGTGTGGATCGCTCGGAACGGTCATAAGTCGACCTTTCGACCAAATGCGTTGAATAGTTGAATATATGAAAATGACACTTTAGAATCGAGCAAAATCTAACTTCGGAGTGACTCGCAGAACCAAAAAAAACGGCACGCAGTGTTAATGCGTGCCGTGCTCGAAAAACCGCGGCCTGTAGGTCCTTATCGGGCCACGGAAGGAACAGGCTATTTGAATGCCGCTTCGAACTTGTACGTGCCGGAGCCCAATTCGAAGACCGCGCACCCGGATTCCTCCCGCAGCAGTTTCAGACCCGATATCCTAACGGAGCCGTTCTCGTGGACAGATTTGGCGTCCGAGGTTGGCACGAAGACGATCGCGGTTGTGTTTGGCGGAATGA
>DATJQB010000075.1:0-4015 GCA_035506075.1 Bacteroidota bacterium
GCCTTTTGAAGATCGGAGAGCGCACGGAGGACGATCCCCTTGATGATACTCTGCTCGATCTGCGTCAGGAGCCTCGGTTCCTTCTCCGATTCCAGCGATCCCCCGAGAAGCCTCGAGACAATCGAGAGAACAAGCTGCGGAGAAAGCTCGATGACAGCGAGAGCATCCGACTCCACGATCCTGAACAGATAGAGGCAGCTCGGATTCCCGATCGAGAGGACGTACTCCGAATAGAAGATCTGATCGACAGATGTCACCGAGACGTTCAAGTTGGTCTGAAGTCTCGAAATGAGATACGAGCCGAACGTTTCGCTGAACCCCTCGTGGACCGCCTGCAACGTGCGGAGCTGATTCTTCGACAAACGATGGGGAAGCCGGAAATCGAACGTGATGATATCCCGCGCAGGCTTCTTCTCGACCTCTTCAGGCATCACAGGCGCAACCGCGCCCGTCGATATACCGGCCAGGAGGCTGTCAATTTCTTGTTGTGAGAGAATCTCAGGCATGCTCTTCCAGGGACTTATTGGATGATGAACTTGCTGATGTACACGTTCTTCAGCTTCCCGTTGTGGAGAAGCTTGTTGACCCGCTGCCCGATCTCTTCCCTGAGCGCGTCGCGCTGTTCGGGGGCTGCGAGCTCCTCAAGGCGCTTGCCGGTGAGAATTGTCACAAGCACGTCACGCGTTTGGACTTCCTTCGCCTCAAGCTCGCTCTTCATTTCAACGCTGGGGACTTCGAGTCCAATCGTCGTGACAAGCAGACGACTCCCGTTCGTGCCTGCGGGATTCACGATCACATCCTTGATGACCACAATTTGCGTTGTCTGTTCGCCGCCCTCGGCTTTTTTCTCATCATGTTCGGCGGTCGCCTGCTGCCCCCCCTGTGCAACACTCGGGGCCATGAACTTTGTGAGGATGAAGTAGATCAGGACAACCTGGACCAGGACGATTGGAACACCGAACATGAGGATCTTCTTCATCGACAGTCCTTCTTTGGCCGGTGGTGCTGCCGCCGCTGGTGCTGCTGCTTTTGGATCTGGTGCTGCTGTGTCTTTTGCCATTATCAGTCTCCGTTTTACCAAACCTGATTGGGCAAACGTCGTGCCAATTGGCAACAGCTTTTTGCAGGGAAAAGCGGCCTAAATCATTGAATTTTAAGGAGATCGGAAGGGCTCAAACTGCTGTTGAGGCCGTGATGTTGGCTAATAGTGGGCAGTTGCGGGCTTTTGAACGTGGAATCATGAGGGCTTGCGCTTCTTCGGAAAGAGGATGCCTCGCTTGTACTGAATGACCATCGCCATCACCTCGTCGACGCTTTCCTTCACAATGATCTTCTTCCCCGTGGTCGTGCTTACGATGGTGTCGGGAGTGGACTCCAGGAATTCAATCAAATCCGCGTTGATGACGATCGGCTGGTTCTGCAGCCGGTGTAGTTCGATCATTGTCACTCCATTGAATGACTTCCCGTGGCCGACTCGGGCGTACCGAGCGGCTCACTCAGGAATCATCGAAAAAAAGCTCTGGGGAAGTCCCATGACTTCCCCAGAGCCAGATTCTTTACCGTTTCAGATTGACGACTTCGTTCAGGATTTCGTCACTTGTCGTGATGACACGTGAGTTCGCCTGGAATCCACGCTGTGCAACAATCATCTTCGTGAACTCTTCAGGCAGATCGACATTCGACTGTTCGAGAGACGAAGGCAGAATCCTCGATGTCGCGCCGGCGCCCGGATCGATCAGCGAAATCATGCCGGAGTTCGGGGAGATGTCATATAACCCATCGCCCACACGCGTCAGACCGGAAGCGTTCGTCGGCTCACCAAGCACGATCCGGCCCAGTGTCATAACCTGTCCGTTCGTGAAGCTGCCGGTGATATAGCCGTTCTGATCGATTGCCCAGCTCGACATATCGCCAGACGTGTAGCCGGAGATGTTGGTCGGCGTGAGCACCGAAGTCGCCTGCGTCTGTGTCAGCGTGCTGAAGTCAAGCGTAACATTGAGGTTCGCTGCGCCGTTCGTCAGGGCCACTGCCGGGATGACAGCAGGAGAACCCGTCGCGACCGATCCGTCGGTGTTGAAGGTCAGGCTGCCCGTTCCGAGCGAAGTGCCTGCGGCATCTGTGACTTTGTAGTCCCATTTGTTTGCGGTTGCGTTCTTGGTCATTGTGGCTGTGAACGCGTGTGTGATTCCAAGCGAATCAAACACGTTGAACGTCGTGAAGACCTTGCCACCGGATTCCGCAACCGCCGGCGGGCCAGCCGATGCCGGGACGTACGTTGCAGCCGACGCATCCAGATTGCCGGCGATTTTCGCCATGTCCGTTGCCTCAGGAGCTGACTTCCTTGACATATCGATCACGATATCGCCCAGACTCGCACCAGCGGGGATGACACCCTGGGCGTTTGCCAGCTTACCCTGGAGAACCGCTCCCGTGCCTTTCATGACAAGCGCTCCGGTTGAGTCACGCTCGAACGCTCCAACACGGGTATACAGATCCTTGTTGCCATTGCGCACGATGAAAAGGCCGCTGCCTTCGATCGCCAGATCAGACTGATTGCCGGTCGACTCGATTACACCCTGAGAAAACATGGTATCGATCGACATGACGGACGCACCGAGGCCAACCTGGACGGGGTTTGTGCCGCCCGTTGAACCGGTGCTCTGTGTTGCACCGCGCACGGTTTGCGAGAACAGCTCGCCGAAGGTGATGCGACTGCTTTTAAATCCGATTGTATTGATGTTGGCGACGTTGTTGCCAATGACGTCCATCATCGTGGTGTAGTTTTGCAGACCAGTGACGCCTGCTGAAAGTGACCGGAGAAATGCCATAGTAGTACCCTCCTGAGGTATGTGAAGTTACTGCGCCAGATATCGGTCGGTCAATCCGGCGGAGGGGCTTCCTTCGTGGCCGCAGATGCGGTGTAAAGGGCCAGCCCTGGTTATTGGTTATGATGCTACAATCGCGCTGTCGATATTTGTGAAAACATTTTGCTTCAGGTTGGCGCTGTCAATTGCCGTGACGACAGTCTTGTTCTTCACGCTGACGATGAATGCCATGTCACGCAGGAACACGAGCGAATCCTGCGATCCTTTCTGCTGAGCCAGAGAGACTGCATTTTCAAGCTGTTGTTTGTCCGTATCGTTCAACTGGATCTGACGCTGCTCCAGACGGTCCTGAGCGTGCTTCGAGAACTTCAGGCCGTTCAGTTCGCTGTCGAGAACTTTCTGGAACGACCGATCTCCCGGAAGCTCAAACGGCTTCTTTTGGACCGGCCCCTCGACACCTCCAATCGGCAGAAACGGAAGATTGACTCCGTTGATGTTAGTTGTGGACATATGCTATCCCTGCATGATTTCAAGTATGTTTGCGAGCGAGACTTCGGCGCCATCGATCACAAAGACAGTTCCGTCTGATTTGAATCGAACTCCTGAAACGGTACCAAACATGTATGTAGCGGTCGTGGCGATCGTGCCGCCGGTGCTGTCGGTTGCATCGACCTGGAATGAGTATGTTCCGCTTGCGACTGTCTGCCCTGCATCGTTGGTGCCATCCCATGAAACCGTGTTGTCACCCGATCCCGTGCCGCCGCTCATAGTCTTGACGAGGTTGCCCGAGGCGTCATAGATTTTCACAGAGACTGCCGTCACGTCCTGCGGAAGCGTATAGCCGACCTTCACAGGTCCTGCATTGTTGTATTGGAACGTGCTTGACGACGCCCTCACCTCTTTGCCGATGAACGTGGCCGCCAGGGCGTTGTTGATCGACGACGAGAGAACAGCGTTGGCAGACAGGCTCGACTGAAGGTTTGTGTTGATGTTTGTCAACTGCTCGAGCGAGCTGAATTGTGCAAGCTGCGAGGCAAATTCAGTCCCCTGCATCGGGTCGAGCGGATCCTGGTTCTTCATCTGCGTGATCAACAGATTCAGAAAGTCGTCCTTGCCGAGCGTGTTTGACGGTGCAGTCGGCTGACTCACTGTCTGTCCGCTTGTAAGAGGTTGAACGTTGCTCATGATCT
>DATJQB010000076.1:0-4077 GCA_035506075.1 Bacteroidota bacterium
CGCTGGGAATATTCGCGGCGTTCCAATTCACGTTGAAGTACCCCGCCTCTTCCTTTTCATCCACCAACGTCGTCACGAGCTGACCAAGGGAATTGAAAATCTTCAACGAGACATATGCTGCCCGCGGCAATTGATACTTGATGGCCGTGCTTGGATTGAAGGGGTTCGGATAATTCTGACCGAGAGCAAACACTTCCGGTATCGACGCATCAGCCTCGGGAATCTCCAGTCTGATTCTCGGGAGGACCGTTCCTGCCGCATCAGTGACCTGGCTGTTTGGATCAAGCGTCAGACTGAAGTTGTTGATTTCGCGCAACGGCTTGAAGCGAAGAACAAGGACGGCGTCGTTCTCCTTCAACTCAAGCGGATGATCTACGCTGAACCATGCGATCTTGACGATGCCGTCGTTCGCCGCGCTGACCATGCCGTCCGGACCGCGGACCCCTTCGAACTCGGCCGATGCAACCGGATACCGGAACGCAAATGACATGGAACCAAGGTTTACGCCGGCTTTCACGCGCACAGGAATTTCAAATGAGTCGCTCGTTCCTATCTTCAACGCGGGGCCAATCCCCGCCTCAACTGAGGGCGTGCCATTGACTTTCGCAAAGTACACGCTCTCTGGTATGGCATCGCCGTTGACATCGCCGACAGCCATCGCTACGGCGTTGTCCATTTCGTCCATCGTCGTCAGGGTCAGGTCAGAAGTATCAGGGACGATCACCCAGTCCCCCTTGGCGAAGTGCCCTACGAGGCCCACATAGCGCAAGACGATCTGCAGCGCGTCAGCAGAATTGATCACACCGTCGTTATTGACGTCGGCCGCCAGCTTCTGGAGTGCGTTCAGCGGATGCGCGGCCGTATTAACCGAGTACAACGCAACCTGCAGGGCGTCAGATGCGTTGGCGTAGACAGTTGGGTGTCCCCCCGACTTTGAAAATTTGAATGAGTATGTGCCGGGGCGCAGTTTGTTCGGCGTCGTTGAGAAGACACCGTTCGCGTTCGATGTCAGTGTTGTGATGATATTCGGTGAGACATCGGTGCGGCTGATCGCAACTGTCACGGCCCCGACAGGGATGTCGTTGCCCGAGGTTACGACCGTGCCCGCGACATCGAGCTGGTCGTTCTCTTTCGCGAGGAACATTCCGCTGATCTTGGCTGCGACCGGTCCGGCTACGTTTGCGCTGATCGCAACATCACAGGTGGTAACATCCTGTGGTATCACAATGGTCGAGGAGTATCTGTTCCAGAATGAGGTTGTCGCAGGAAAGCGGAGGACCTTCTGGATGTCTGTTTTCGAGTGCAGGGTGATGATCACGCTTACCGAATCGCCGACCTCGCCGCGCGTCCAGATCGAAAATTCATTCTCGCTCTTTTCCAGTCCGGCGAGATCCCGCACCCGGCAAAATGTCCCTGATGAATGAAGGGCAAACGACACGCCGCCCGACTCGGGCACGCCATCGTCCCGGCGAAGAGCGCCGTCTGCCGGAGTGAAACCGTCGGGGTTGCCATCCCCGTCCCTGTCAACTGCCAGTGACGGGAAGACGTTCACGTGCGGATCCTGAACAGAATTGTAGAGTAACCCGGTCATTGTCCGCTGGGTCATGACAGGGACGTTGGCCTGTTTACACCATGCGAGCATTGCGGTGATGTTGGAAAGATATGTTTCCCACGCAGTTTGTGAGGCGGCAGCGCTGGAGAGATGCGTCAGGCCGATAATACAGAAATGCCTTGCGATCGCATTGGCGACGGTTCGTTTGAAATCCTTGACGCTGATTGTATCCAGGTCAATGTCGCACTGCATTGCGAACTGTCTGTCGCCGGCCGGGTTGAATTCGTTGAAGCATTTCAGAGCGGGTGTCGGGTACGTCGCGGTGCTTGTATGACCAAGCGGCTGCATCTGTTCGGCGGGCAGATAGGGAGAAGATCCGCCGGGTTGTATCCATGTTGTCGGTGCGGGGAGTGCATATTGACGGAATAAATCCAGAGATCGCGTCACAAGGAGTTTCACAGCCTCGTTCTTCATATGAACATCGAAGAAGTGTACCGCCCGAAAGCGGACGCTGTCGAATGAGGCGGAAAAGGATTCGCTCCATGCGGTGGACAAACCGATGATCGGCTTGTTGACAGAGCTTCCGGGGAGGTTCTGGTTTGTCACTCGAAGGAAGAGTTTCTTCTCAGGAGAATAGAGTCCGAGCACCGGATAAACCCGAAGATCGCCGGGGATGCTGTTCCTCAGAACATAGCCAATTCCGTTTCGAACATTCATCAACAGCTCACCTGGCTGAGCATTGGTCGTATCGATGTGGTCGATGGCCAGGAAGATCGTGTCGCCATGGATGTGGTCGACGCCCGGTGTGCCGAGGTACTTCGAAGAGTTGTCGGATGTGAAATAGAACGTGGAGTGGTTGGGGGTGTGATCGGCTATCTCGTGGCCCGCGCTGACGAGAAAAGCCTTGAGGGAATTGACATACCCGGGAACGAGAGTCCCCGGGTTCAAGGCAATGGTGATTTTGAATCCCTGAGCAGCGAACAAGTTCGCGTAATCAAACCACTGTCCCTCATGATTATCATCGACACGGAAACAAACTCCACCGGTTTTGGATGATGCGTCTTGTGCGCTCGCGCAGTGCACTGCGACAATGATCAGCGTCAGCACCATCATTGCGCGGAAAAGTCTCAAGGTCTCCAAAGGGCCTCCCGTTCCGCGCAAATCTGCCGGCGCTTTGAGAATTTTCCGGTTGCTCGAATCACTTCACAGCGTCTGTTGTCCATCGTTCGTGACATTTCGTTCAGCCTCTGTGTACTGTGCCGCCGATCGACCACCGCCCTGATTGTTCTCCTCATCCGCCCGGTGGAATCTGATGGTGAACAGTCGGAGTGATGAATCAGCAACACATGATGAGTCATGGCATCCATTGAAATTTTCTAAAGACATCACATTTCAACAATGGAGCACGTGGATGGATCGTTTGTTCCATCCTCCGGGACAAAAAGCCGTTCTTCTTCATTGTCTTTGCGAAGCAATGCAATGAAGATGGGCAACCCGGCGAACAACACCGTATTCACCGCCTACAACATTCACAAGGATTGTGAAGCGGGAAAGAAAAGAGTCGTCGAGATGATGACGACCCCAGCAGAAAAGGAAGGCATCAGCTACAACGAAATTATTATCGGTGCGTAGACAGGAATAATTACGAGGACAAAGATAACATCGCTCTAAATAAAAGGCAATCGACAGAGGTCTGCGAGGGATTTCTATTGGATGACGGATTCCGATTTCCTGAAATCGGTGGGACCGGAAACGCGGGGTAGAATGTGGCGTCTCAATTTGATACCGTGTTTCGATGCGAGCGAAGAACTCGACAGATTCCCGACGAGCCTCGGGAATGAAATCTCTGAATTTGAACGTCGGGGCAGCGCTGCGTTCTTCAAATCGAAGATCGTTTCATATTGGGAAATGAGGAATTATCTCCAGGTGTGAGCGTCCGGGCCGTCACCGATGACCGGGAACGCTGAAATCCTCAGCCGCGCGCAGCCCATTGGAATGAGCGTAATTGTTTCGGCGGGAGCCTTGGTTCGAACAGGACTTTCCTGAAGCAGACCCGTCATGCCGTTTGATTCCAGCTTCCATCCTGGAATGCGCCGCCCCTTTGTTTCAAGCAGGATTGGAGCGGCATCAGGAGTGAATGGCTGAGCCGCATTCGATCCTTTTCGCTGGATCACCGTGAACGATTCCGCCTGATTGGTGCGATCGAGCTCGAGGCCGAAGTTCCAGGGCGTTGTCGGAAACACCTCGTAGCATGGCCACGCATCGGTGCCGGCGTACTTCGACCATCGCTCACCAATGTTAAGAGAATACGCAAGCGGACCGCGGTACACGGAGACCGCATTGTTATTCCTCTCCCACGTCTTCACACGGATTTGCATCGGCAACGTAAGTCGCACGATGTCTCCCTTGTTCCAGGTCCGACGAAGCTCAACCCACCGCAACTTGGTTGTTGTTAACTCGACGGATTTGCCATTGATCGTTATCCCAGCAGCCGCACACCAGGCGGGAACGCGAAGCAGCAAAGG
>DATJQB010000077.1:0-7406 GCA_035506075.1 Bacteroidota bacterium
TTCCGTGTATTCGGTCTCAAGAAATGGGACAGGTTTCCGGTCTCCCGTCATCGGCATGTACCAAATATCAGTTTTGGTTTTTGGGCTGCCGAGGCTGTTGAAAACGATGTACCTGCCGTCTCTCGACCAATCTGTCGCGGCCTTCGTCTGCGGGCTTACGTACAAAGGGACCTCGTTCGCGTCCCCGCTTGATTCCTTCAAAAAGAGATCGCCCGGTCCAGCTCGTTGAGAAGTAAATACGATCCTGCCTCCGTCGGGAGAGAAGACCGGAACCCAATCGATTGCGGGATCAAACGTAAACCGCGTCCGGACGCCTCGCTCCACCTCTTCAAGCCAGACATCAGCATTCCGCGATGGAATGTCATAGAGATCCATGGCAATCCGCCGCCCGTCTTTCGAGAAAGAAGCCCGGTTGAATATCTCAAGCTCCCCCAACGAAGTGAGCTTGTCTCCCTTCGGGTTGACGATGGTAACGGATGGACTCGCCGACACAATGCGCTCTTCATACACGAGAATGCCGGTCTGGGAAGCTGAAAATGTTGCCACGCTGAATCGTGGAT
Source organism: Bacteroidota bacterium (assembly GCA_035506075.1). Classification (GTDB taxonomy): domain Bacteria; phylum Bacteroidota; class Ignavibacteria; order UBA10030; family UBA10030; genus UBA9647. The sequence goes on from DATJQB010000077.1 coordinate 561, forward strand.
TGAACTGAATAGACTCGCTGACGGGGAAAGGGTCGCCCTTCACCTCGAGGGCGTCGGGGTCGAACGCCTGTGCCATGAGAGAATTTTCCCGCACGTACAACAGGTAGCCGTTTGCGTACACCGGGTTGGAGGCAGCCTGGACAAGGCGCTTGTCTGTTTTTCCGTCGAGCGATCCGAGGGCAATCGCATCCAGAGCGCTGCCGCCATATGCGGGAGATGTCCTTGCGAAATAGATAAAGTGATTTCCATCAGGCAGGAAAAACGGCCAACGGTGTGTGAACTCCTTGCGAGTTGTATCAAGGTGCGTGACCGGAATCGGCATCCCACCAGCGTCAGATACTTTTGAAAGACCGGTTGTCTGATCGAGCGGTAACAGGATGAATCCCTGAGGACTCCATGAGCCTCCTCTCGGTGCAATCACATCGCAAATTGCGAACGGCGGGCCGCCCGTCGCTTCCACTTTCTTGAGCTTGCCACCGGTGAAGAATGCAAGATACTTGCTGTCGGGTGACCAGAAGGGATCTTGTGCTCCCGTTGTCCCATTGAGTTCGATTGCACTCATCGAGTTCATCGGGCGCACCCACAGGGACCGCCGTCCGGTGGAATCTGACGCAAGAAATGCAATCTTCTGCCCGTCGGGAGATATTGCGAGCGATGCGAACGGGGAACCCCCCAGGAACGCATGACGGTCCGGCGGAAGGAGGGATGCCCGGACGACAACGGCGCCGGAAGACGCCGAACGGGCCAGCACAAAGTAGGAAAGGAGACATACGGCGCACACAAGGATCGATGTGATGGCGATCCAGATCGATCTATTCGAAAACGCCAAAGCTCCCGATGCCCGAACGGTCTCTGCTTGCCCAGGCTCGGAGACGACGGCGGATGAAGCCGGAGACTGGACTGCCCGTGTCGTCGAGACTCTGCTCAGCCGCTGTTTTCCGGATTCTCGTTTGAAACGCCGAAGCTCTTTGGCGACCTCTGCGGCGGATTGAAAACGCTCGGTCCTTTCCTTCGCCAGGCACTCAAGCACGATGGCGTCAAGCTCCGGATCGATCTCAGGCTTGAGCGATGAGAGAGGGGCTGCGTCGACGTTGACGATTTCATAAATGATGGCGGTCTCGTGCACCCCCTTGAACGGCGATTCACCGGAGAACATTTCATACAGGACTACACCGAGGGAGAAAATGTCGGAGCGGTGGTCAAGCTCCTGCCCCTGCACCTGCTCGGGAGACATGTAACCGACCGTGCCCACCATGGTGCCTTCCCTTGTGAGTCTTGAAGCGCCCCGGAGTTTGGCAAGTCCGAAGTCCATGATCTGGACGACGCCGTCCTTCCTCAGCATAATATTCTCGGGCTTGATGTCGCGATGGATGACCCCTTTTTCATGGGCCGCGGCAAGTCCATCGGCGACCTGGATGCCGACATCAATTGTCTGCTTTACCGAGAACGATTGTTTCGAGTCGCGCAGCGTTTGACCATCGATCAGTTCCATCGCGATGAACACCTGGCCATCGGTTTCCTCGATGCCGTAGATGGTGCAGATGTTAGGATGATTGAGCGCGGCAGCCGACCTTGCTTCCTGGATGAATCGGGCCTTGTCCTGCTCGGAACCTGCAATGGACGGGGGAAGAAATTTGAGTGCAACAAACCGGCCGAGCGAAAGATCCTGGGCCTTGTAGACAACACCCATTCCCCCTTCGCCCAACTTCTCAACAATCGCATAATGTGAAATTGTGGTTCCTACCATGACAAATTCCTCGATTCTCGAAATGGGCTTCGTGACACGGGCGCCGCATTGCCCCCAGAAGGTGTGATTCGCCGGGCTTCCCCGGGCGTTGTCACTTGTTGATCTGTGAAAATTTTCTTTTGAGTTCGTCAAACCAACCGACAACAACGTCGACCTGACTGACACTGACCTTGGATTGCTGCGTCAGACCGACGACGAATCGTTTTCCGTCCGGGCTGATATCGTAGACATTAAACGTGGACGAAGGGAGATCGCACACTTTTTTCGGTGAGGAAAAGTCGAACGCCGTTTCAGATTTCACATCGACTTTCATCATGCTCTTTCCATCGTGATAGAAGATCTCTTTCCCGTCGTGGGACCACATGCCCCACGCTGCACCATTCGTTGAGACCTGCCACTTTCCTTCCTGACGGGAGAACGGAACAACGTAAAGCTCTGAGCGTCCTGATTCGTTTGAGAGATACGAAATCCATCGACCGTTGGGGGAGAAGCAGCTGGCCGATTCGAACGAAGGGGATTGAATGAGCGGCCGGGAGGTCATGTCATGATCATACGTCATGCACCAGATGTCGCCGGCATGCCCGTAGATCATCATCTTGCCGTCCGGTGAGAAGGATGGCGTCGTGGCGATGTCGACGTTGATTTCGTTACCCAACGGTCGTTCCGTGCCGCTGCCATCCCATGCCTTCTCGATCAGCCTGATCGCTTGTCGGCGCTCAGAGACAAAGACGATGTGCTCGCCGTCAGGCGTCCACTGCGGACGGTTGTTGTTCCCTCCTCCGAACGTGAGGCGTGCCAGCGTCCCGCGGCCAATCTGGTAGGTCCAGATGTCATCATTCGCACCGCGGAGCGTCATCGCCAGCTTCTGCCCATCTCTTGACAGACTTACCTCGTCGATTGCCCGCGGAGCGTTCGTCAGGGGCTGGGTGTTTCCCTGGCGATCCATCCAATACAGCGCGACCTCGGTCGCAATCGAACCTCCGGTTGGGACGTACACCAACACACCATTGTCGGCAAAACAATAGTTGGCATCTCCCGACATGTAGTTCAGCATCCCGCCTTCAACAACCATGATCGGCGGACCGGTGACCTCTACCTTCTTTGCATCAAACGGAACTGCGTAAATCGCGGACCCGCGCGCAAACATCAGGTGACCCGAAGGAAGATATCGTGCGTACGACCCGCCATGGATGAGCACCTTGCGGGCATGCGAGTCGGGGTTTTCTGCCGCGATGACCGCCTCATCGAACGAAGAAATGGTATTCTGCTTCGAGGTGAAAATGATGGTCTTTCCATCCGGAAGAACCTGCGGGAACCGATGACTGATCTCACCGTTTGCCGTGTCGAGAGTGGTGACTGCAACCGGCGTTCCCCCGTTGGCTGAAACCCTGTACACGCAGCTGTTGATGTGTCCGTAGTAGATTGTATTGTCGGGACCCCACCAGCCGCCGCGCATGTACGATATGTCGCAGATTTCCTGCGGCGCCCCGCCGAACACCGAGGCCTTCTTCAGTTTTCCGTTCGTCCAGAAACCCACCCACTGGCCGTCCGGAGAAAAGAACGGATCACTCGCTCCCTCTGTCCCGGCAATGGGTTTGGACTCAAACTGGTCGAGCGGGCGCAGGAAAAGTTTCTGAACTCCGTGGTCCAGGGCAAGAAAGACAAGATGTCTCCCGTCGGGCGAGATAGCCACCGTCGATGCGCCGATGAGAAGAGGTGACGTCAGCGGCAGATCGATCGGGAAACGCATCACCGGAAGTCCGGAGCCGCCGGATTCGCGCCAGGGACTCCAGATCAACACGGCGCACACAAGCAGCAGGATCCCGCTGACGATCGGCCATCCGGCCCGCGCCATGGAACCATGCATCCGGCTGTTGTCCGCCACGCCCGCGACCGGCTGTGCGGCTGCAGAACGCGCCGGCATTGCCCGGCTCAACCGCGCCTTGCTCGATGACCGTTTGAACCTGTTCAGATCAAGGGCTATCTGTTTGGCGGATTGACTGCGCTCGTTGGGATCTTTCTCGAGGCATCCCAGAACGATCGCGTCGAGGTCGGGGGGAATCTCAGCCCGCACCGATGACGGGGGAAGGGATTCGACATTGACGACTTCGTAGGCGATCGCAGTTTCGTGCACCCCCTTGAACGGGGGAGTTCCTGAAAACATTTCAAACAAGATCACGCCGAGCGAGAAGATGTCCGACCGATGATCGGTCTCCATTCCCTGGATCTGCTCAGGGGACATGTACCCTGCTGTGCCGACGGTTGTGCCTTCTTTCGTCAGGCGAGACGCGCCAGCGAGTCGGGCGAGCCCAAAATCCATGATCTGAACCCGCCCGTCTTTCCTGAGCATGATGTTCTCGGGCTTGATATCCCGGTGGACGATCCCTTTCTCGTGAGCGGCCGCAAGCCCCTCGGCAATCTGGATCCCGACATCGATCGACTGTTTCAACGAGAGCGAGGATTTCTTTTCCTGGAGCGTCTGACCATCGACGAATTCCATGACGATGAATTTTCTGCCGTCGATTTCTTCGATCCCATGGATCGTGCAGATGTTGGGATGATTGAGTGACGCAGCGGCCCGGGCTTCCTGGAAGAACCGGGAGCCATCGGTGCCGGAAGCCGAGAACTCGTTCGGGAGGAACTTGAGCGCCACGAGGCGGTCGAGGCTGGTGTCCTGGGCCTTATAGACGACACCCATGCCCCCTTCACCCAGTTTCTCGATGATTTGATAATGCGAAATTCTTGTTCCGATCATAGAGGTTGATCCATCGCTTCTATTTGAACAGATTCTCCACAAGGATCAGCCGCGCGCTGAGCCGCGGCACGACATAGACGAGATCATTCCCGTCTTCGCTGATGTTGATCGACCGGTTCACCATGCCCGAAAACGTTGCAGAGAGAATGTCATCCGGATGAGCGTTGAACCAAATCTTCCGAACTTTGCCGGGGCCGGCATACTGGAGGATGAATCCCGCCATGGATGCGTGCGATGTGTAGGTCATCAGGGGGCCGGGGGCCGAGCTGATTTTCCTGGGGGCGCCTTTCAAAGTTGGCATCACGATCTCTCCGGTCTGCCTGAGGAGATCTCCCGCTTCAAAACGATCCGTTTCGACAATCCACCAGCCGCGTTTGTCCAGATGCCGGTCAAAATAGACGATGTGTTTCTTATCCCATGTCGACCAGACAAACGTGGAATCGCTGAAAAATTCCCGTCTCGAGGCGTCGGCAAGTGTAACGATCCAGGAACGGACGCGAACCGGGTCGAGAATAACAACATGCTCATCGTCAACCCAGTCGACACCAAAATTGTGACCAAGGAATTTCGGGGGACCGGGATGATCGACATCGACGACGTAAATGCTGAATCCCATCGTGTCGGCCCCCTGGTTAGTCGGGGCAACGGTATACATGAGCTTGTGACCGCTGGGAGAAAACTTTGGAATGCGCGTGACGCCGTTTCCCGTCGTCAGGCGCCGCCTGTTGCTGCCATCTCGCTCCACGATGTAGAGGTCCGAGCTGTTCTTCAGCGGATCGGGATCACGCATGACGAAGGCAATCTGCTTCTTGTCGGGGGCAATCGTCGGTTCCCAGATTTCCCTGTCGTCATAGCTGATTTGATGGAGGCCGGAACCATCGGTGTTTGCAAGCCACAGGTACCCGACCGGCTGCTGCTGAAGATAGAGCAGTGACTTGCCGGACCGCGACACGCTCATGCCGATATCCGGTCCGCCCCCCTTGGTGACCTGTACCGCCTCGCCGCCGGATGCGGGGATGGTCCAGAGGTTCGTATTGCCGCCGCGGTTCGATGAGAAGATGATCTGATCATCAACAGTCCAGACGGCGGAGTCGATATTCTCCTTTCCGTTCGTCAGCTGCCGCTCGTTGCCCGTCTCGAGATCGTGCACGACGATGACCTGCGACGCTGCAGACAACGATCGAACCCACGCGATCGAAGTCCCCCGCGGTGACCAGCAGAAGCTGTACCGGTAATCGCCCCCCTTCACGACAAATATGGAATCGATATACTCTCTCCGCAGATCCGAACCATCGGCATTGACGGACAAGAACTCCATTTTGCCCGACTGAGACCTGGTGTCGGAGTTCGTCGTGCGAATGAATCCCACGCGCTTCCCGTCGGGTCTCCACAGCGGTGCATCAGCTCCTGTCGCGAGCTTCCGGCTCGTGCCTCCGAGTGAGGAAATGGCGAACACATCGTTCGTCTTGCCGTCGTCGCTCAATCGCGTGTAGACTATTTCGCTTCCGTCAGGGGAAATATCCGCGGCCTGCTGGATGAACGCCGTCGCGTCGGACGTGATCTTGCGGGGTTCGCCGCCATTGACATGCATATAGTAGATGTCCCACTTCCCGTTGACGTCGGCCGCAGGAAAGGCGACCCAGTTGCCGTCGGGCGAAAGACCGGGGTACGAGAACTGCGTGAATGGAACCTGGAGGACCCTCGTCGTCATCTCGGGATTGAGGGATGGCCGGGATTTGGAGAAGAGGAACCACGCCGCAAGGGCGAGGATCACCAGGACCCCGGCAGCAAGGATATACCGGACCGGGCGTCTGTTGCCCGCAGGGGCAGGAGCCGGCGATTGGGGCACCGGGTGTGGTTCGCTCACTGGCTGATCCGATGCGGGCTGTACCGGCGTGTACGCCGAGCTGCGCATCACCTTGCTTGTCTTCTTCTGCGCGCGTCTCAATTCGCTCACAACATCATCCATGTGCTGAAACCGGTCGGCCGGGTCTTTCTCCAGACACCGGGCGATGAGCCCGGAAAGCAAGGGGGGAACATCGGAGCGCAGCTGCTCGAGCTGCTGGGGTTCCTCGTTGACGATCGAGTATACCATGGCTGCCTCGTGCTCACCGCGGAACGGCAGTTTTCCTGTCAGCATCTCAAAGAAAAGGACGCCGAAGGAGAAGATGTCGCTCCGGTGGTCAACTTCGCCCCCCTGGATCTGCTCGGGGGCCATGTAGCCGAGCGTGCCGACCGTGCTCGACGTGCGGGTGAGTTTCAGAGAGCCTTTCAGTTTCGCGAGACCGAAGTCCATGACTTTCGCCTGTCCCCGCGCCGTGAGCATGATGTTGTCGGCCTTGAT
>DATJQB010000078.1:0-2474 GCA_035506075.1 Bacteroidota bacterium
CTTCCTGCGCCGGAGATCCTGATGTCGCGGGTCGATCACGGGCAATCAAAAGTGTATGATGTCACGTGGGGAGGATTTTCCACGGCTGAGCTGGTCGATGCCGCGTACAAGAACGCGGAGCTTTCCATCATTGATGAAGCCGCCAAGACCGGCTATGACGAAACATGCCGGAAGAATGCCTGCGCGCTGCTCACACCGATATTCCAGCAGATCTCCGGCAAGGAAGTAAGCATCACGTTCAAATCAATGTGATTGATGGCGCCGGGGAGGCAGCAGCCCGGTTACAGCAGCTGCGCGAGTGCGGCGAGAGCGGCTGTCTCTGTTCGTAGACGACGCGTACCGAGGGAGATTTGCTTGAATCCCGATTGCGCTGCGAGATGGACTTCTTCATCGGTGAATCCACCCTCCGGACCGATGGTGACAAGGACGGCATGCGCTTCATCGCGATGCTTATTCCACGGACCGATGGTTTGCTGGGCGTCCGTCTTCTCATGCGGCATAAGCTTCAACTGCCAGTGTGATGAGCTCTCGATGAGCTTCTTATACTCGTGCAGCGGCTGAATTCTCGGCAGCCAGCTTCGTCCACATTGTTTCATCGCGGCCAGTGCAAGGTGTTTCCATCGATCGTATTTTTCATGACGGGATATGGTTCGTTCGCATCGCAGCGGCATGATTGTGCGCACTCCCAGCTCCGTCGCCTTCTCGATCAGGAAATCGAAGCGGGCTGGATTTTTGAGAAGAGATACGGCGAGCGTAACCTCGATCTGAGGTTCGTTAAACTTTCGGTGCAGGGCTTGGATGACACAAACAGTGCTGTCCTTGCCTATCTCTGCAACCGCTGCTTCATACATTGCATCGTTTCCGTCGGTGACAAAGAGACGATCACCGATCGTCTTCCGCATCACGCGCACCAGATGCTTCGATTCTTCTCCACGGAGCACGAGTGTGTGGCCGTTGATGTCTCCCTGGTCGACGTAGAAATATTCCATTAGGTTCCGATAGTGTACGGCAGCGCCATTCGTACCGACAGCGGCGTCGGGGTTTTGGCGAGGAAATCAGTCTTAGAAATCCGGTCCGATGGCGAAATAATATATCGGCTCGGAGAACCCGGACCAGTTGAATCGCCACGCGACATCGATCCGCAGCGGGATGCCGAACAGGAAGAGCCGCGTGCCGACACCGGTTCCCACCAGCAAATCCTGAAAGGTCGTCTGCCCGTTCATTCGCTGCCACAAACTCCACGAATTGGTCTCAGTCCAGGCAGAGCCCATATCGACGAAGGCGGTCCCGAGGATATTCGCAAAGCCGATTGGGAGTGCGCCAAAGATGAGATACTTCAAAAGCGGGAAGCGAAATTCAAGATTCGCAACGGCGTAGTGGGTACCGACCTGCTCTGCATAGTCGAAGCCGCGCAGGGGCAAAACGGGTGTGAGAAATGCGAAATCCTCGACATTATACAACGGAAGCGAGTTATTGTGAAATGACGGATTGATCCATCCTTCAGTGCCGCCAATGAAAAAGTTCTGTTTATCCCGCCCTGTGCTGATACCACCGGAGAGACGATAGGCAAGGATGAATTCCCTTGCCAGTCGATTGTAGCTTCGATAGTCGGCCGTAAACGTCTGGATGTCGAGCCCTCCGCTGCTGATTTTCGGCGTCCCATAGAATGTGAAGTTGAAGCGAGAACCGTTGTTCGGTCCGAACCACTCTCCCTGCCATAACGAGTTATCGTTCACGTAGCTGACAAGCGGCAGGACGAGGTTCTTTTGCTGCGAGGGAGAACCGTAGTCCAGATCGTCGCGAGACAGGCTCAGCCACATCAGAGAGAAATCCAATCGGTTGAAGCGGTCGATTGGATACGACGCCATCGCACCGACCCCCGAAGTCTGAAATCGGAACAGTGTGTCTCCAATCCCGGTTGGATCGCCAAGATAGAGAAACTTCGCACTATGAAACGCCTGGAATCCCCAATCGATGCGTCCCGGCAGATAATAGTAGGACAGACCATAATCGCTGTTTCTCAGGTCAATGAGCAGATTCGTCTGAAACACAATTTGATGATCCCCCAGCATGTCGCTGAAGGCAAATATAGCACTGCCGTCGATCCCGTAGAATGTGCTGTATCCGGCATTGCCGTAGACGAGATCGGGCGAGAAGCTCAGCTTGTACCTGCGCGGAATATAATTGCTGTCCGCATCCTCATTGTCTGAGATCGCCACTTGAGAAATAGGCGGCTTGACGTTTGTCGTGTCCTGCCTGAAGTTCTGGGAGAAAACGAAACCGGACAAATCCGGACGTGCGCCGTGCGCCGTGGATTCTCCGATGGATGTATCAGCGATGACAACGACATTTTTCTTCCCGACGGTGGTGTCCTGGGACTGCATCGAGATGACAATGTCTTTCGGTTTTTGCTCGTGCGGGAGATGATACTTCAGCTTGTAGAATTCGGTCGGTTCCAGTGAATCAACGCTTAG
>DATJQB010000079.1:0-4955 GCA_035506075.1 Bacteroidota bacterium
TTTTATCGCGACCTCGCATTGGTGTTCAAAGATCCTATGGACATACTCAGGCCTGGTGAGCGTTGAAACGTACCACTCTTCGATGTCCCTGATTCCCCTGGGATTCTTCAGGAACGGAGCCGGCACGAGGGCAATATCACCGAAGGCAAGTCCCCCGAACGTCGCTATCACTCCTCTCCCTTTCCCCTCGACGTTCTTGACTTCCGACTCAAAGTAGTCAATGTCAGACGAACTGAGAGGTGTAAACTCTTCGAAATTATCCTCAGGATTCAACTGTTCCTCAATCACCGGATCCTGCCGGACGACAGTATCGAAGAAATACCCATTGTGCGGCATCCGGCCGGAAGGGCGTGCGTTCAGATCGCTTTTCGGATAGATCAACGTGTCTCCATTTGCCGCAGTCGTGATCGTGAATCCCTCAGAGACAAGAACCTCTAGCCCGATGTCCATCTTCCAGGGCTTCCACCCCTCGTTGCGAAAACCAAACATCGTTTCGGGAGGTGTCACCCCTTCGACGTCGATCCCCAATACTTCTTTCAGATCATCATCGATGAGTCCCAGCATTTGGTACGGCTCGTGGCATTTCACGAGCCTCTTTTCGAGACCGTAGTGGTCGCGAAGTGCGGCAATCGTCGCGACGTGAATTCCCGTGACGGCCGTCCCGCCAAAATCAATCGGGATCTTGTCGGGCTGCTTATGATTGAGAGCCGACCGAATTCTCTCCTTGCTCGTCATGTGTGATTCCTTTCCACACCTCTCGTGTGCGTGACTGGATCCGGGTTACTTGAGGATCACCTCAATAACCGGGACAACGGGATCCGGTTTCTTGACAGGGAGCTTCAGGATGACGGTCTCCGTGGAAATATTGTCCAGCTTGTTCTGGAACGGTCGGTCCGCCTTGCCGATCTGAACTTCCGAACCATCGTGCAGAAGCTGCGCGTACTTGATCTTCCCGCCAAAGCCGTTCAGGAACAGATTCCCGAGCGGCCAGTTCAGGACGTGAATGTAGATTCGTTTGGTGACCGGATTGTATGTGAGCAGGCAATTATCCGGCGCTTTGAACTCTGCGGGCGCCTGCGTACACCCATAGATCGACCTGCCATGCAGCTTCATCCAGGCTCCTATTTCAGCAAGCCTGTTTTTTGCCCTCTCATCAAACGTCCCGCGCGACGTGGGGCCGACGTTGAGAAGAAGATTTCCCCCCTTGCTGACTGTCTCAACAAGCAGAGCGACCAATTGCTGAGGGCTTTTCCATCCTTCCTCATCACGATAATATCCCCACGAATCAGAAAACGTCTGGCAGGTTTCCCAGGGCACTTGCTTGCCGTTCACAGTGATCCACTCACGCGGGATGAACTGCTCCGGAGTCTTGAAATCCCAGCCGCCGGGGACGTCATCGAGGTCCAGTCGGTCGTTCACGATGATATTCGGCTGAAGCTCGCGGACCATCGCCAGAAGTTTCTCCGAATCCCAGTCCTTTCTTCCTTTTCCATCCTTTCCCTTGGGGAAGGAGTAATCGAGGAAGAGGCAATCGATCGTGCCGAACTCGGTGAGCAGCTCGCGAACCTGGCTGAACATGTAGGTACGGTATTTGGCCATGTCCCGGCCTTCGGCTTTCTTACGGAACTCTTCGTTCGTGTACATCGGATGATTGCGGTCGATCACGTACTCCGGATGATGCCAGTCGAGCAGGGAGTAATAGAAGCCGACTTTCAGTCCCTCTTCGCGAAATGCCTGCACCACCTGCTTGAGCAGATCCTTCCCGTATGGCGTCTTCGTTGCCTTGTAGTCTGTAAACTTCGAATCCCAGAGGCAGAACCCTTCGTGGTGCTTTGCTGTGATGACGAAGTACTTCATACCCGCTGCTTTCGCCATCTGGGCCCACTCTTTCGGATTGAAGAGGTCCGGGTTGAAGACGTCGAAATACGTCTGGTAGTCTTCGTCAGTAATGTGCTCGTAGTTCTTCACCCACTCATGACGCGCCGGGAGGGCATACAAACCCCAGTGGATGAACATGCCGAACCGCGCTTCAGTCCACCACTTCATCCTTTCAGCCTTGTGTTGATCGGATTCAGTCGGCAGAACAGATTGGGAAAACGATGGGACAAGCGCTGCGAGAAACATGCAGGAGCAAACAAGGAGTTTCATGGCGGACATGATGTCTCCGGATGATGAGGAGGTTGGACGGTGCGAATGTGTGGCTAAGGTATTTCAGTTTGACCAAAATCGCAAGAAGAGAGAGCGGAGTCTTTCTTCCAGTCTGTGATTCTCCGCCGGAGGGGGTCTCTTCACACGACGATCCCGCCGGCAGGAGTCGTTGCCTAGTGAGCAATCCTGATCGTCCATGCGTCGTTGCACGGAGGCGCTTCACGCACTCGTTCGGGGACGTTCACGACAATTCCGGATGCATCAGCTCTCCACGTGAGTTTCTCACTTGCGCCAAGCATGGAAACCGAAAGGTTATCGCCAGGTCGAATATTGGGAATCGTGATGGTCGCCGGAGGGTTGGATTCCCCCTTGTTCGCCAGGTAGATCGCGTACGTGACATTCCGCGTAGCGTTCCTGGTGAAGCATACGTTTCCGGCTTTGAACGGCGCAACTGATCGCGTTTCATAGATGGCTTCGCCGTTGATCTTCATCCAGGCCCCCAGACCTTTCAGGCGGTCATAAGCGTCCGGCGCCCACTCTCCTTCCGGCGATGGTCCGATATTGAGCAGCAAATTGCCCCCCTTCGCAGCGACATCGACAAGAAGATGGACAAGTTCCCGCACCGATTTGTAGGTATCGGTCTTGACATACGACCAGCTTGTTGCCATCGTGATGCACGATTCCCACGGGACGCCGAGCGCCTGATCCGGCACCTTGTTTTCGGGAGTGAGATAGTTTTCATACTGTCCGTTTACCCAGCGGTCGACGATGATGACGCCGGGCTGATGTTCCCGCGCCATCTTCGCGATGCGCGGCATGTCGATATCCTGATCCCTGTTCTCCTTCTTCCCCCACGATTCGAATTCCTTCGGCATGTTGTGCAGGGGGCGAACCCAGGCTCCATCGAACCACAACACGTCGATCGGACCGTAGGAAGTCATAAGCTCTTCAAGCTGAGTGTACGTGTAGTCCTTGAACGCCTTCCATCGCTCCGGATACTTTGCCGGATCATAGTTCACATGACGGTCAGGAGTCGGAAAGTACGGCCACCAGTAATCGGGCGAGTGCCAATCGGGCTTTGAAAAGTACACGCCTGCGGACATTCCTTTTTTCCTGAACGCATCGAAGATTTCTTTGGCGACGTTCGAACGCGGGTTCGCGCGAAACCCGCCAAGGCGAGACGTGATCTTGTACTCGGTGGTCTTTGTGTCGAACATGCAGAACCCATCGTGATGCTTCGTTGTAAAGATCACATACCTCATCCCGGCTTCGCTTGCCGCGGCAGCCCACCGATCCGGATCGAACCGGACGGGATTGAACGTTGTGCTGAGATTCTCATACGCTTTCTTGTAGCCGTCGTAGTCGTTTGCAAACGGGCCGCGCCGTTGACACCACCCTTCATCTTCACCGCACAGCGACCATGACTCGACAATTCCCCACTGGCTGTATGTCCCCCAGGTCAGCAGGAGACCGAGCTTGTAGTCCTGCCAGCGCGAGAGATTTGCCTGCACGAGCGGGTCGGGGTCGGGTACATAGTTCTCCTGGCGCTCTTGTCCCCGGAGCGGGAAGAGGACAGTCAGGAGCAGCACAAGTCCCAGGAACACGTTTCTCATTTCGGATCTCCGCGGATTCATGGTCTATGATCTTCCGTTTAGGCTTTCGTCTGAGAGGTTTACTTTGTACGTTTCGGTGCGTTGACTCAGGGTGCGATCAACTACCCCACACCCGGCAACCCCGCCCCGTCGTTGTCCGGTTGCCGCGCCGCAAGGTACAGAATACTGCAGAAAATCCAAAGACGATCTGCGCATGAAGTGTCCCCCTTTTCCATTCATTATCCTTTTCCTGTTCTTCGGCATCCAATTCGGCCGCGACGCATCCGCACAATCCAAAAACGGATTTCTGGTGACGCTCAAAGGCAAAAGTGTCTCGAGCATCGTGTTGGCGAAGGATGCCACGGGGGCCGACCAGCAGGCAGCAACAGAATTGCAGAAATATATCCGCAGGATCTCAGGGGCGACGCTGCAGATTGCCGCCAGCGCTCGAGCTCGCGGAGCCCGTGCCATCCGGATCGGCAGCGCGGGACACGCAGACGGCTTTCCCGCAACCGTCGACTGGGAGAATCTGGATGACGACGGCTTTTCCATCACGACATCCGGCCACTCGCTTTTCATAGCCGGGGGCAGACGGCGCGGAACGCTGTACGCAGTGTATACGCTGTTGGAATCGTATCTCGGCTGCAGGAAGTACAGCCCGACGGTCGAGGTCATCCCTCGCCGGCCGACAATCGACCTCCCCACAATCAACACGACACAGGTTCCCAGGCTGAAATTCCGGGATGCGTTTTCATATGACCCAGGCTACATGGCGTGGCACAAGCTCGACAACCACGACAGCCTGTTTGGATTGTATGTCCATACCTTCGACCGGCTCGTTCCCCCCGAGAAATATTTCAGCGATCATCCCGAGTACTTCTCTATATTGAACAGGAAACGACGAGACGATGCTCAGCTTTGCCTGAAGAACGCTGATCTTGGACCAATCGTCATCAACAAGCTGCGCGAGTACATGGCCGGCGACTCTGCCAAACAGTACTGGTCGGTCTCTCAAAACGACACGTTCGGACCCTGCGAATGCGATTCCTGCCGGCTTGTCGACAGCATCGAAGGCTCCCATGCGGGAAGCCTCCTCCGGTTCATCAACCGCATTGCTGCAGAGTTCCCGAACAAGACGATCTCGACGCTCGCGTATCAGTACTCGAGGTCGGCGCCGAAGCTGGTTCGCCCCGCCCCGAACGTCAACATCATGTT
>DATJQB010000080.1:0-8639 GCA_035506075.1 Bacteroidota bacterium
TATCTCGCACTATTCGATGAACTCGTGTCGGCCTGATCGTTGACCATCAGCTCGACGGCATGTTTCGACCGCAACCGTTCAATAAGGCCGACAAGCGCCTGCCTGCGGCGCTCGATCGTCAGGCGGGTCCTGATTTCATTCTCGACGTATGCCTGATCCGCCGTCTGTCCCTGCCGACCAAGTTTCCAGACGATGAGGATGTACGATCCTTCATCGGTGTGAACCGGAAACGACGGTTCGGGTTTGCCCGAGGCAACCGCAACGCGCCAGAGTTCCACCGGCAGCAGCGTATTCTGATTGAAATACGTCGAGTCGACCTTTGCCAGAACTGCAGAGGCGAGCTTGGGATCCTCCAGCGTCTGCTTCACCACCTGGGACCACGAAGCCCCTTTCAGCACGGATGTTCGGAACGAGTTGGCAGCATCCCGGTCGGCGAACAACAAGAAACTGACGAGGGCGACATCCGTGGGAAGCACGAACTCCCGGAGATGAGCGGCATAGTATTGCGAAATCTCCTCCGGGCTGCTGTCGGCAGTCTTGTCTGTGTACACTTCGTCCTGAAGAAGTGCATTGATCGCCAGCTGGCGTTTCGCCTCCTCCACGCTCGCACGGAAGGAATCCTTGTTGTCCAATCCTCTCCGCAGAGCCTCCTTGTACAGGAGCTCGTCGTTGATCCAGCGCCTGGCGAACTCGCCGACCTGCGCTTCTGTCACGCCACGTGTCGAATCCAGCCTTGCACGCACATCGTCGAGCGTCAGAGTCTGGTCATCGAGCCGGGCAACAGGTCTCTGACCGGAATCCTTGCGACCGCATCCGGCGAAAACCGCGAGAAGGCATAAAAGAACAACGCTATTGCGCTGCAACGGGTTTCCTCTTAAACGCTTCGAGAAGAAGCTTCTTGTCGGTCACAACGGGATAACGAGCCTGGAGATCCGCGACCCACTGGTCCATCCGCTGCTTCGATGCGTACTCCTGATAGGCACTCATTACCTCGGGCATCGCTTCTTCAAATGTTTTTGCCTTGGCGCTGTCGCGGGCAATCGTCTTCAGGATCGACAGACCTTCATTACCTGGGAACGCGTGCGGCGGGACTTTCCCGATTTCGAGTGTCGACGCGCGCCGTGAGACTTCACTCTGATCGTACGGTGTGAATCCCCACTCCCCCCTCTTTTCCTTGTAACCGGGGCGCATGGTGTACTTCGCAGCCACATCGCCGAAGTCTTTGCCTTCATGGAGTTCCTTGTACGCCAGATCGGCCAGGCTGTCCGTGGTGACAAAGATCTCGGCAAAATTCACTCTCTTCGGCCAGCGATAATTTTCCTTTGTCTGCTCGTAGTAAACCCGCAGAAGCGAATCGTTCGTGACAACCTTTTTCCACACTTCATCCTGTTCGATCCTATACAGAAGGATCCCGTCCTGGTATTCCCGCAGGAGTTTTGTGAACGCGGGATAGCGCTTCGGAACCTGGCGCGCATGCTCTTCCATGAGCTTCACCTCTGCCATTCGCTCGATGATATGCTGAACGTTTTTCGGGTTCAGCACGAGCGTCTTGAATTCTGCAGAGTTTGTGACATAATCGATGAGGTCGTTGACTGTTGCAGGATGACCTTCGCACGACAACAGCATGCGATTGCGCATGTCGGGTTTCAACGTGTCACTCCAGGTCCACGATGCAGGGGTCTCCGTGCTGTCGAACGCAGTCAGCAGCTTGACGACCGTTGCTGTGTCGTAGATCAGGCGGTACTGCTTCGTGAGTGCCTTGACGAAATTTGAGTAGTCTGTCTGATAGCGCGTCTGCGTATATTGATCACGAATTTCCTTCTGCATGTCTGCAAGCGGCAGGACGCCTTTGAAGCCCGTGATTTTGATAATGTGGTATCCGTATGCCATGCGGTATGGCGGCACGACGGAATCAAGCGGTGTTTCGTAGAATATCTTCTCGATTTCAGGCGGAATCTTCCCACGCTCATAGAATCCGATATCGCCGCCAACACCCCGCGATTGCTGGTCCTGACTGTAGCGCCCGGCAAGTTCCGCAAAGTTCTTCCCTTCCCTCGCCATCCGGTAAATGATCATGGCGGAGTCGGTCACGGCTGCGCTATCCTTATCGGCACTGAACAACCGAAGGATGTGACTTACCCGCACAGCCCCCTTGTTCGGCTGACGAGCAACGAGCTTGATAATGTGATAACCGAACTGTGACCGCACGGGTGCGTGGCTGTATTCGCCGACTTTCATTCCATAGCACGCATCCTCAAATTCCGGCACCATCCTCCCTGAGGTAAAGAACCCGAGATCTCCGTGATTCGTCGCGGCGCTTGGATCGTCTGAGTAATGCACTGCCAGAGAATCGAAGACCGCGGTCGGAACCATTCCGATGATTTTCATCGCTTTCTCGTACGCAGCAATCGTGTCGGCCGGTGTGGGCGACGATCCGAGCTTCACAAGAATGTGACTCGCCCGCAATTCCTCTTTTCGCCTGTCATACATTTCCTTGATTTTTGGCTCGACAATTTCCTTCTCGAGCATATACGACGTGGCGACAGTGACCTCATAGCCTTCCAACTCCTTCTTTATAGAAGAGTCTGCCATGAGGCCGCGGTTTCTAGCCTCAAGAACCTTCAGGCGAAACTTGACGAGGAGGTCCAGGAATTTCTCGCGTTCCTCGGGCGTCGAAAGAACGGCTTTGTCCCATCCCCCGTTGTTTTTCGCATAGTTTTCCTCAAAATCTTCGAGAGAAATCGACTCGTTCCCGATTTTCGCAACGACCGCCGGGCCCGAGCCGGCGCAGCCTGCAAGAATGAGTGCACAGCAAGAGCCTGCAAGAATGGATCGAAAGAGCTTTTGCATAGGACTGATGACTACCCTCCATAGATGTTTGAAGTGAATCAAAGTCGGCGTGCGGGCAAAAAGTGCCCCCAAGAATTGAAAATTAACCAAAATCGGGGCCCCAAGCAAGGAATTAATCCCCGGAACACGCCGGATGAGAGCGTTTTCGGGCTTTCCTACTTCCGCGGCTTGACGATGTCCTTCTTACGCATCAGGATCTGGTTCGCCCTCCAGCTCTGCATTTCAAACCACTGGGGCGTTGCATTCGAATGAACCAGATACTTCTCACTTCCTTTGACGTAGAAGAAGGTGAGTTGTGTTCCGGCGTAGGAGATTTGTGCGGTGGGTTTGGCGGGAGGAGTATTGACGGAGTCGGCGAAATCGTCCGCTTGAACGTTCGCGAGTGACGACAGCAAACTGTTGACGGTTCCTTCCTGCGTGGAGTCTTTTCCGATCATCCAGAGGCTGTCGTTGTAAGCGAGCACGTACGTCGTGTCGCCAAATTGAAAATGTACTTCCTTGATGTTCTCTCGTGGAACAGACTGGATGGTACGGTCCCTCCAATCCTTGACGGGGCGACTGAACACATACGACGACGCGCCGTCGACGAGATCGACATCGTTTGACGAGCTGCGGCGCGCATACTGCTCGGAGAAACTGCTGCCGGGTTTTCCAAGAATGAAGGACGCTTTCTCCGCACCGTTCTGCGAAACCTTCACAAGCGTCCCGGTTGAATCCACCTGGAAGACCGAGTGCTTCTCCGGTTTGCTCGACACGATGTTGGTGATGCGCAGCGACCTGGCTGCGTGCAGCAACATTGCGACATTTGCCTGATCCGCTTTGTAGGAGACGGGCGATTCAACGAACCAGTCGATCCCCTTTCGCCGGAGCGCGACCGTTCCCGTTGGAGCTTTGATCTCGATTTGGTCAACCGCCGCTGAATCGATCGATACGAGGGGTTCGCCGCCTCCACCTGTAGAGCTTTGCTCGCCCGGCTTCTGCATCACGAGATAGGCGACGAGAACAAGAACCACGAGCACTCCAATCAAAGCGTATGTATTGCGGGTCATAGCGACTGGGCCTCCATTGCTTTCTTGAACGCAAGGCGTTTCCGCCACCGGAAGAGTCCGTACGCGACGATGATCAAGGGCGGGCCGATGAGG
This sequence comes from Bacteroidota bacterium, assembly GCA_035506075.1. Classification (GTDB taxonomy): domain Bacteria; phylum Bacteroidota; class Ignavibacteria; order UBA10030; family UBA10030; genus UBA9647. The sequence continues at coordinate 3,993 of DATJQB010000080.1, forward strand.
TTTGTATACTTCAGCGTCCGCTTTGTTCCGTCCGACACCTGATCGAGCGGAGGCGTCGCGACATTCTTCGAACGAATCGTGATAAGCCCGGCGTCGTCAGCGAGGTAGTCGACGATGTTGGCAAAGAACGTGAGGTTCCCCTTGTTGCCCAGCATCTCATCCTTCATGAAATCGCCGTCGCCAACAACCACGATGCGCGTGTCCGGGCTCGAGGTCACGACTGCGGCCGGCTGCTTGCCGGTGAAGTAACTCTTGAATGATCCTTCAACGATGGCAGCTAATGGAATACCGCTTTCCCCCAGGTCCGCCAGCGTATAACGCTGAAATGGATCGATCGCGAACATCCCGGTCTGCCGGCCGCTGTGCTTCGACGACCTCATCAGTACTTCCGACTTCAGCCCTTTCGATGCGGCGCTGCTCGTATCAACGGAGCTTACGAAATGCAGGATGACTCCCTGAAGATCCTTGACGATGGGATTCGAAGAACTGAAATCGGACGCAACGGGGATGTACGGAAACGGAACCTGGCTTTGGAACGTGAATCCTCCCTGTTGCTGCATGACGGAGATATTTGCGCACTGCGCGTCCCGTATGAGATCTGCGTTCACTCTTACGCCGTATTGTTGAAGCATGTCATCAAGCCCGACATCTGCGGGCTGGCCCATCCTCATCTGCAGATTCGCATTCACGCGGTTGAGAAGGAACGCCACCTTCCCGCCGCGCATCACGTACTGGTCGATCTGGTACGCTGCACTGTCCTGGAACCGGTTCTGGGGTCCTATCACAAGCAATGCAGCGACATCCGCCGGAACAGGCTCGCTCTTTCCCAGGTCAACCGGCGTCAGTTCATACTGCTGCGATTCGGTCTGATACGCCTGACGCATTGCCGATAAATCGTTTTCTCCATGCCCTGTTGTATAGCCGATCTTCTTCTTCGATTTCGACGTCAGCCGTTTGATTGCGCTGCTGATATCATACTCCAGCGTGCTCAGATTCTGCACGACCGGCAGGACTTCCTTTTTGTCTTCGTACAGGAAGACAAGTCCAAGGTACCCGCGCTTTACTTCCAGCTTGTCCTCATTGACAACCTGCACCTGCACCGGTGAAATCCCCTGCTGTTGCGCGTCCTGCTCCCCTTTTTCTCCCTGCGGGCTGATGAACTCGTACTGGAGATTCCCCTTTGAATAGGCTTTGTAATCGTTCAGAATGTCGAGGACCGAACGCCGGTTGTTGTTGTACGGAGCCGGAAGATCGTCTGTGAAGTACGCCTTGACAGTTACCCGGTCATCCAGCGAGCCCACGATCTTCTTGCTCGCATCAGAGAGCGTGTAGACACCCTGCGACGTCAGGTCCAGCCTGCCAAAGAGTCGGACGGAAATAAAATTCAGGACCACGAGTATTCCGAGCACCAGAATTACCCGGACGAGGACTTGAGACTTTTGGTTTTTCATAACGGATTGATGATGATCATTTCAGATACGCGTTATTCAGTCAGCAGTGCCACCGATTACCAGCGGCGCCGTCCCAGCGAGAGCACTGTCAGGTACAGCATGAATCCCAGGAGCGACAGGAAATAGATGACATCCCTCGAATCGATGACGCCGCGTGCGATGTTCGAGAAATGATAATCGATGCCCAGAAACTCCACGATGCTCGCCATCGACTCCGGCACATAGATGAGAACCTTGTCGAGCATGAACAGGATGAAGACGAACACAAAACCGATGATGAATGCGATCACCTGATTTTCCGTCAGGCTCGAAGCGAACATGCCGATCGCGACGTAGACCCCGGCTGTCAGCAGCAGTCCGAAATATCCGCCAATGACGGGGCCGTTGTCGATCTTGCCGATTGTCGCCATCGTGAAATAGTACACAAGCGTCAACAGCAACGCGACGCCGACAAGCGCCCAGGCAGCGAGAAACTTCCCGAGCACAACTTCGGAATCGTGAAGCGGTTTGGTGGTGAGAAGCTCGATGGTTCCGCTCTTGATTTCCTCCGACACCAGCTTCATCGTGATCGCAGGAACGACGAAGAGAAAGATCAGCGGCACGACTTCGAACATCAGCCGAAGCGTTGCGACGTTCGCGAGAAAGAGATTGTTTGTGTGGAACCATCCGATGATGGCAAGGAAGACCACGATGACGACGTACGCGATCGCCGAGTTGAAGTAGGATCGAAGCTCCCGCCTGTAGATCGTGGCGATATTGTGCCAGGAAGTAAGGAGATCTTTTTTGTCCATTGAATCTGCCAGGAAGAATTCAGTCGTGTTGAAATGAGTTCGTTTGATTACAACCGGAGCTCAGGCTCCGGATTCCTCTGTCTGCGTCAGTTTGTGGAAGACTTCCTCGAGACTCGTCTCGTTCCGCGTCATCTCGAGCAACACCCATTGCTCGGCCACCGCCTGCCTGAAGAGCTGTTCCCTCACATCGCTGCCTTTGGTGACCCCCACGGTGAAGCGATGCACCGTATCAGCCCCGCCCATGTACTCGACCGACTCCACGCCGGCCACCGACTTCAGCTTCGGGAACATGACAGCAACCGGGTCCTGCACGGCAGCTTTGAGTTCGATGGAGACAGTCTCTGCGCCATGGAACTTTTGCTGCAACTCCGTCGGAGTGCCATCCGCCACAATCGATCCATCATTAATAATGATCACCCGATCGCACGTCGCCTGGACTTCCGATAGGATGTGCGTGGAGAGGATGACGGTTTTTGCACGGCCGAGATGTTTGATAAGATTCCGGATCTCGACGATCTGGTTCGGATCGAGGCCGCTCGTCGGCTCATCGAGAATGAGTACATCGGGTTCATGGATCATCGCCTGCGCGAGACCCACTCTCTGCCGGTATCCCTTTGACAACTCGCCGATGTCTTTGTGGCGAACATCCTTCAAGCCGCAGACCTCTACCATCTGTGAAAGCTGCTGCCGGGTGCGCGCCGCGTCGAGCCCGTGCAGCTGGGCTGCGTATTCGAGATACTCGACAACGTTCATGTCGAGATAGAGAGGATTCATCTCCGGCAGGTAGCCGATCTTCCTTCTCACCTCGAAGGAATGTTCCGAGACCGAGTATCCGTCGACGTCCACGGTTCCGGAACTCGCCGGCATGTAGCACGTGATGATCTTCATCGTCGTCGTCTTGCCGGCACCGTTTGGACCGAGGAATCCGAGGATCTCGCCGGTTTTCACATCGAACGAGATGTCATGAATTGCTGGCTCGTGGCCATAGTATTTCGTCAGGTTGCGAACTGTAATTGCCATGGGCGTTGTGCACGTGTGTTGTGAAACAGATGTAAAGAAACCGCAGGCCTCACAAGATGTTTACCGTTCAAAAGCGGCGATGCAATTGTATCAAGAAAGGTGAAGAAAATCAAGAACGCGGCGGCGCTGCAACAATTAAAAGGCTCTCATAATCCGATGCGACAGCGTCGATTCGACAGGTTTAGACGCAGCGGACCGCAGAAGCGTTCCATGTCAGACCAAACCATTGAACGGTGTTCAACGTCTTGCCGGGCTGCTTGTTTTTCGTGAAGTGAAGGTGGTTGGAGGGTTCCGCGGAGGGAAGCACCTGGCTGCCGTGGGACAGCTGAATCCCGAATGAACATCACCGTAGGCGTCCATGCCCGGCGACTCTGTTCACTCATCGGGCGGATTTAGAATATTTCTATCTGCGATTTGCTGCCGTTTCGAAACTGTGATGTGGAAAGCGATATTTTTTCCTGGTTGAGTTGATGGCGTGCGCAGCTCGCATGAAACAACTGGCGGATCGTGTCGGCAATTTGTCCGTCTCCCCGCATCCGCTCGCCGAAGTCCGGGCACGAGAGGTCGCCGTTGCGGATGTCGCGGATCCGGTTGAGAATTGCGGGGGCACGGTCCGGCACTTCACGTTCAAGCCAGTCAACGAACAGATTCTGCACTGCGTTCGGAAGACGTACCATGGTGTAGCTCGCATGGTGTGCTCCGCGCAATGCCGCCTCACGGATGATCGAAGGAATTTCCGTGTCATTCAGCCCCGGTATGATCGGACAGACATTGACTCCGACGGGAACGCCGGCGGCGGCCAGTGCAGCGAGGGCATCGAGCTTTCGCTGCGGCGTCGATGTCCGCGGCTCCATGCGGCGGATGAGGTCATGGTTCAGCGAGGTGATGCTGATCGTCACGAGGACAAGATTGAGCGCCGCAAGTTCCCGGAGAAGGTCGAGGTCACGTTCGATCAATGCGTTCTTTGTGACGATCGAGACAGGATTACGGTAGCGGAGAAATACTTCGAGGCATTTGCGTGTGATGCCGAGTTTCCGTTCGACCGGCTGGTAGCAATCCGTATCGCCCGACATCATCACGACCTGCGGTTTCCAGCTGCGGCTGCGCAGTTGTTTCTCGAGCAGCTCATGCGCGTCATGCTTGATCATGATCTTCGTTTCAAAATCCAGTCCCGACGAGAAACCAAGGTATTCGTGTGTCGGACGTGCATAGCAATAGATGCAGCCGTGCTCGCAGCCACGGTACGGATTCAGGCTGTAGGTGAACGGAATGTCGGGACTGTCATTCTTCGCGAGGATGGATTTGGTGTGATCGATGTAGAATTTCGTGAGGATGTTGCGATCCGGCTCGGGGTCGATGAAGTACTCCGCGAGATCCTCCGAAAC
>DATJQB010000081.1:0-3078 GCA_035506075.1 Bacteroidota bacterium
TAAAGATCCTTGCTATCCGATGCACTCTCCGGCGTCGGCAGGATCTCCGCGTGCACATGCGACATTGAGTAATAAATATAGAATGGTTCGTCGTGGTGCTTCGTTATGAAGTCGACGAGATGCTTGTGCATGACATCAGGCATGTATTCTTTGTCAAGCAGCGGAAGTGTTTTGCCATTGACTTCGTAGGTTTTGCCCTTCTCCTGGGTGTTCCAATAGATGCCGCTCCCCTTGAACTTCAGATAGTCATCAAAACCGAAGTCGGCAGGACCGAGCGGAAGTTGACCCCACTTGCCGATGGACGACGTGACATAGCCGGTCTTTTTGAGAATAGCGGGCATCATCGTTTCATCGGATGGCTTGAAGCGGCCGGTGGAATCCTGGTTGGTCGCGCCGGTGCGAAACACGTACCGGCCGGTGAGGATCGTCGCACGCGATGGACCGCACAATGGCTCAGCGTAGGCATGCGTAAAGATAGTTCCGTGGCGACCAAGCGCATCGATGTTTGGCGTCTTGTAGTGGTCCCCGCCGGTGCAGGCGACGTCCCCCATGCCGACATCGTCACCGAGAATGAAGATGATATTGGGCTTTTTCCCGGATGACTGGATGCTCTTCAACAGGTTCGTCCCAAGGGCACGATCACCTGCGGCAGCAACTCCGGCGATGATCCCGGCGGCTTTCATGAAGTCACGACGTCTCATAGACCCCTCTCGTAGAAACTCCTGGCATCCATGCGTGCCTTTTTCTGATTGCTACTTGCTTCGTCCGTTCGCGTACAAACCAAACTTCTTGATCGCTGGGTAGTGATTGACCTTTGTGATCGTAAGCCGGACCTTCCACACGGTCTGCGTGGCGAACCGATCGACCTTGCGTTTGCCAACTGTTGTTCCTTGCGAAAGGAGTTTCCAATCGCTGTCGATCTGCCCGTCAATGCGGTATTCCAAGATACGGCCTTCGAAACCAGCCGCTTCACAGATCTCTGCGGCGTCAACAACAACCGGTCCTTCCATGTCGACTTCGAAGACTGCCTGAGAAACGGTATCCTCCGTCGCCCAATATGTGTTGTCTTTTCCGTCGAGAGCCTTCTCAGCTCCAAAGTCCCGTGTCTTGCCCCGGACGCTGTTCGCATCGACAGGGCGATACTGTGCGAGGTTTTTTCCCAGTTCCGGGTCCTCGTCATACTTCAAGTCGGGGAGTTTCTGCAGGGCTGTGTCTCCAAGCGTCTTCCTGTCGTTTGAAGAATATCCGATGTTGGCAAGAGCACGGGGGCCGAGCCGATCTTCGAGTTGCGCCAGATACAAGCTCTGTGGCGCCACATTCTTCCCGAAAGAATCGAACTCTCCCTCCGGCAGAATTGGACTCGAGTCAAAAAGCCGTGCAGTCTGTTGACGCTCTCCGACACACCCGATCGCCCAGTTGGACGCTCCCGGCGGCTCCTGAATGATGTACGTTTTCGCTAAACAGTTCCACGCTACTCCCCACCCCATCGTCCAGCCGTGGCCCGATCCTGCGACCCCGCGATTCATAAAATCGATTCCGCCATCGGGAATTCTGCAGTTGTCAAACAGCAATCCCGTGGCCCACCGTTGATGTGGTTGAAGCCTGTTCCCATAGCCCTGAAAAGAACAGTTGAGCACCACATTCGGGCCTGACTGGAGGCTCCCTGTCCACACGAAATATGTATTGCCACCGGTTGCCGAACAGCGGTCGATCAGTACCTGACACCCTTGAATGCTGAAATCTGCCGGCTTGGATGCACCCAGGTTGGGATAGGTATGTGTAACGACCACCTGCTGCATGGTCACCCTGTTGCCCGAGATGGTTGTGCTGTTTATTGTTTCTTCGCAATACACGTCTTTGACCCAACAGTCATCTCCATCGATGCGAATTGCGTTGTAGGGAGCCTCGGTGTATTTGATCTCGATCGGCGGAGACTGAATGTGGAGCTTCTCGATCCCAACCTGCGAGAGCAGCGGAGTGCGACCGGCCTTTGTCACTTTTGTACCCGGGGGATTCAGGTACTTTGCATCATAGGAATCAGACACCGGAACATCGATGGTGATCGTGTTTCCGCTGATGGATGTGATCCTTCGTTTCACGCTGCCGGTTCGCGTCGTTGGCAAGAAAATCTGAGGATGTCCATCGCGTTTCAAATTGTCCATCTGCATAAGCGCCAGCCACGCAGGTGTGATCGGTCGCTGGATGAGGATGACATCCCCGACTGCAAGCCCTTTGCTGTCCGACACTGCGAAGGTCGTCGCTCCGCTCGGGACGTAGAGATCGGCTACCGTGGTGCCGACGGACTTTTCCCTGTCGGACGTCTGCGCTTCGCCCGTTCCTCCGATGATCAGAGCGCAGTGTTTTTCTCCCGCCATGAAGATCGTTGTACCGTTGGACGTGCTCCCGCTCCCGCGCAGAACAATACCACTTGTGCGCAGATAGAGAGAGCTTGTGCAGGTGAAAACGCCTGGGGCGAGAAGGACCGCGCCCCGGAAACCATTCTTCAGAGGCAATGCACCGACCTCATCAAGCGCTTGCTGAATCAATTGAGTGTCATCGCTTCCCCCTGACGGCTTCACGGTCTTGACCACGGGAACATCCGGCAATGCAACGCCGCCCCCCATGTAACCCGCGTGCGAAAAATCCATGATCTTGTCACCCCGGGGTGTTGCCTTGTAGACAAGCTTGCCGTCGCGGCCTCGATAGACCCAGGTGCTCGCTGCAGCACCATTCTCATCGGTTCCAGAAGAGCGTGGCTGTTGGGCGCTCAGGTCTGCACACCAGAATCCTGACATCAACACGAGAATGATCCGAGAGATTGTTCGCATAGCCTGGATGAAGTAATGACCTTGTCAAATTGCCGCGTCTTACCATGGAGCGGCATCATTGCGCTGTGTTACGGCTCCAGTCTGTATACTTTGAAATGTTCGAACCGTTGATGACTCCTCGTGGTCCTGAATCCAAAATACCCGCTTGTCAGAGACTGGTTGTCGGTGAAGTCAAAGTACAGAACATTGTCCACCCACAAAGATGTGCGCCCGTCAACAACCTCGATCCTGATCGAGTACCGTTTGTTCC
>DATJQB010000082.1:0-7831 GCA_035506075.1 Bacteroidota bacterium
ACAGGCGCAAGACAAGGAATCTGCAAATCCAACGGAACCAAGATACGGTTTTTTGCTGCTTTGTTCAACAGCGATTTTCATCCTGCTGTTGTAATTCGGAGGGGAGCCTCTCGTATTTGGATGTTGAAGGCCCGCACAAAAAATGTGCGTCAACTCCGAGGCAGCATCGAGAAGCATCCAATCTCATTCGCGACGCGTCAGCTCCGCTTCGTGCCCCTCATGAGTTACCTCATGCCATCCGTCATGACGCGGACCCCGGCAACAGAAGAGCCGCAGAACAAAGGAGCGAATGGCATTTCGCATGAACTCGGATTGACTGGACATTGGTCTGCCATCTCATGAATGAGTGAGCACTGGCGTTCATGGAAGGCGACGGCTGCAAGATCGATATAGCCGCGCATCCCGCGCCCCGTTTGTGATCCGATCAGACCATCCAAAGAGTTGAAGCAAAAGCCATCTGAACCACGGCTCCATGCCTCAATCCCGGGCTTCAGAAGAAACCGGATGAAGATCCTTGACCGGGGCAAAGATCCCGCTGTCTCTCTGATATAGTCCTTTGGCAGCACGGCGGTTCGTTGTGGCGTCTCACAATGGGGCATCGAAAATATACCGAGTTTTCGGTATTGCGCGTGTCGCGGCAATGACATAAGTTAGAGAGAGCACGAGCCCCCGCCTCGTGTACGCTGGAACAGGATCAAGCTTGACGATGTTGTGATGAGAGGCTGTGTATGAAGACAATTCTGATTGTGGATGACGATGCCGCTGTGAGGACGATGATGAGAATTGTCCTTCACTCAAACGGATTTGAAGTCCTCGAAGCTGAGAACGGGTCAATGGCCCTTACCCTTGCAACAGAGCGGAAACCGGATCTGATCATCAGCGATGTCATGATGGATAATGTGAACGGCTTCATGCTCTATGAACTCCTCCAAAAAGAAAAACAGACAAAACGGATCCCCTTCATTCTCGTGACGGGCGAGGCACAGAAGTTCGGTGCGTGGGACTCTGAGAAAAATGTCGGCTACTTCCAAAAACCCGTCAGCATGCACGATCTGATTGAGGGAGTGAAGAAACGGCTGGGCATCACTGGAAGCCTCGAGGACGTCAACAGGCGGAAACCGTTCAAAAAACCCCGCTGACCTTCTCTTCAAGTTGGCCGCGCCCTTGCCGGTGCCAAAGGGAAACCCAACGCAGTGCACATACTCGTTCCAATGCCGGTTCGACGGCCGAACGAGATGCACCGCAAGCCGATTCCGATCTCTGAGCCTGATGGCGGCCCGTGATTTGCCCGCGCCTCCCGAGACATTCGCAAAACTTCATTGATGGACGAATTTTCCCCTGATGGTTAGCAAGCCACTGACAATGCTGTGTGCAGGACTGGATGCCGAATCACTGCGGCTGAACCGCAGGATCGCGAAGGAACTCGGCTGCGCGATCCACGTCGCGGCGACGGGGCTGGAGTGTCTGAGGCTCGCAAAAGAACAAAGACCCGATATACTTCTTGTCGCAGTTGATCTCACGGATATCGACGGAATGGAAATCTGCCGTCGCATCAGGAGCGACCAGGAAATCAACCAGATCCAGATTCTTCTCGTCTCCCAGTTCCAATCGCCAAAACTTGCGCAAGCAGCTGTCCTTGACTCGGGAGCCGACGCCTTCCTGACGGTTCCCTATCCGCCGGATGAACTGCGCATGCACCTCCGCTCGATGGAGAGAAGGAAGAGGAAGGAGGAAGACCTGCGCGGCATCGGCGCGGCACTCGAACAGCAGGCGAAGAAACGAACCGCCGAACTTGAACAATCGAATACCGTCCTGCAATCGCAGCTCTCCGAGCTCCGGAGGATGGAGGAGGCAATCCGATCGAGCGAACTCTTCTTCCGCGAAGTGACGGAGAATTCCTCTGACATTATTCTCATCCTTGACAGGAAAGGACTCGTGACGTACGCGAGTCCATCCGTCGAGCGATTCCTTGGTTACAGGCCGGAGGAAATGCTCGGGAAGAGCAGCTTCCGCTTCATCCACGAAGCCGATGTGGGCAGGGCACGCATCGATTTCGCGAAGGCTGTCCGCTCGCCGGAGACCGCCGTCCCCAACTCGTTCCGCGTCATCCGCAAAGACGGCACGGAATGTACACTCGAGGGCCTTGGAAGGAATTTGCTTCACAACCCGACGATTGCCGGGTTCATCATGAATGTCCACGATGTCTCCGAGCGGCGGCTGATGGAGGAAGCGAGCCGGCTGTTCGCACACACGCTGGAGAGCATAACCGAAATTGTGACAATCACAGATCTTGAAGACCGTTTCACGTTCGTCAACAAAGCGTTCACACAGACGTACGGCTACACAAGCCAGGAGATCATCGGCCGGCACCCCGAAATCCTCTGGTCACCGAATAATCCCGACGGACTCCTGCGCGGTATTCTCGAACAAAACCGCTCAACGAACTGGAGCGGGGAACTGCTGAACATCACGAAGGATGGGAGGGAGTTCCCGATTTCCCTTCATACCTCCCGCATTCGCAACGACCACGGAGAAGTCATCGGCCTTGTCGGCGTCAGCGAAGACATCACCGAGCGGAGAAAAGCCGAGGAAGCGCTGCGGCAATCGGAAGCAAAGTACCGCGACCTGGTTGAGCAGATCAGCGACGTCATCTTCGCCACCGACATGAACGGGACATTCACGTACATCAGCCCGATGGCTGAGCTCCTGAGCGGCTACAAACCAGCGGAAATGATCGGCCATTCGGTAGCAGAATTTGTTGATCCACCATTTCTCCCGAAAATCCTCGAGCGCTACAAACGTTCGGGCGTCGAACACCTGGAACCCATTGAATACCGCGTGAAAGCGAAGTGGGGAAAACTCCTCTGGGTACGGAGCTCGAGCAGAATCGTGTTCGAAGGGAAGAAACCCATCGGCATGCGCGGAGTGCTTACAGACATCACTACGCAGAAAATCGCACAGGAAAATGTTGTCATGCTCAGTCATACGATCAAGAGCATTTCCGAGTGTGTCTGCATCACCGATCACAGGAACAACATCCTCTTTGTTAACAAGGCGTTTCTTGACACCTACGGCTACTCAGAAGAGGAACTGCTGGGAAAATCCGTCGACATCATCAATCCTGCTCCGCGGACGGTCCGCACCGTGCTCGGTGAAACACTCGATGGGGGATGGCAGGGTGAGTTGATCAACAGAAAGAAGGATGGGACGGAATTTCCCGTGTTCCTTTCCACCTCAGTGGTCCGGGATGAGCTTGGACAGGCCATCGCACTCGTCGGCGTCGCGACTGATATCACGGAGCGGAAGAACTTTGAAGAGGAGTTGAGCCGCCAGAAGAAGGATTTGCAGACGAGCTATGAACAACTTCGACAACTCGAGGTTGCACGCGATACCCTTCTCCATATGATCGTCCACGACATGCGTTCCCGTCTCTTCGCAATGATGATGGGACTCGAATTCATTGAGAATCACGAGATCAAGTCGTTCAAGCCGCCGAGCAGACAGGTCTTGTCACAAGCACTGCAATCCTCGAAAGTACTTATTGAAATGGTGAACTCCCTCCTCGATATCAGCAGGATGGAGGCAGGCGAGATGAAACTGAAGCTCCTGGCCTGCGACCTTGTGGAAATTGCAAGAAAGCTCATCCCGCTCTTCGATCTTCAGAAAGAAAATCGCCAGATCACAATCAATGCGCCTCCACAGCCGGTGATCATTGTATGCGATGCCGACGTGATTACACGCGTCATCCAGAACCTGCTGTCGAACGCGCTGAAATTCACAGCGCACGACGGCGCAATTACGATCACGATCCTCGGGACCGAAAAAGGCGCGACCGTGTCCGTCCACGATTCCGGCCAGGGGATCGCACCGCAGGATCTGACGAAGATTTTCGATAAGTTCTATCAGGCCCAGGCGCGCGGAGACTCCACAGGACTCGGGCTCACCTTCTGCAAGCTCGCCGTCGAGCTACACGGAGGACAAATCGGCGTTGAAAGCGAGATTGGAATGGGGAGCACGTTCTGGTTTACACTTCCTTCTGCAGCAGAGTACTGACCGACGCCGCGAATAGTTCACGCACGAGCGATGGTCGAGGCGCTCACACACATTGATTGGAGGCAATGAATGTTCAGAATGCTTGCTGTGATGTCGGTTGTCGGGATCCTTGCGTTCGCTGCGACGGCCCAGGAATCATCAGGTATCTCGACAACAGTCCTTGTGAAGTCGGATTCGAGTTGGGACGGGACTCCTCTTCCATCATATCCGAAAGGGGCGCCGGAGATCACCGTGCTGCGCATCGCGATCCCTCCCGGTGAAGCACTGCCCCTGCATCGCCACCCGGTGATCAACGCGGGCATACTCCTCAGCGGCGAGCTTACCGTAACGACGGATAAGAACGAGACGAAGATTCTCAAGGAAGGAGACGCTCTCGTCGAAGTTGTCGGCAAGTGGCACTACGGAAGGAACACGGGGAAGGGGCCTGCAGTGATCCTCGTGTTCTATGCAGGTGAGCGCGGCAAGCCGATCACCGAGCGCAAATAGGTTGTCAGAACAAATCGGATAGTTTTTCTCAGGTTGCCCTCAGGACGAATCGTCCGCGACGCTTTCATTAGCGAAATAGACCCGCCGCTTTCTCACATCTGAATATTCTCTTCCCCAGGCTCCCCTCGATGTCGTGTCCGGAGGACAGGCAACCCGACTGCTCGTCGGTCATCGCGTGTGACATTTCATTGCATTTGAATCGAGGCAGTCGTAGTTTTATAGCCAGCCACCGTGGCTGTCCGAAATTCCGTCGCGCGACATCAACCGCACATCGGAATGAACCAGGGAGAATTCGAATGAGCGTCTCCGGCCTGACAATTATTGCCGAATCGATCAACGATTCGGTCCCCTCGACTCACGCGATGTTCGAAGAGAACAACATCGATGGTATCGTCGGACTCGCAATCACGCAAGCCGCCAAAGGGGGAGCATATGTCGATGTCAACGTCGGCTCGCGCTCTCCGGCATTCATGGCAGAGTTGGTCCGGAGAATACAGGAACAATGTTCTCAACCCCTCTCCATCGATACACCCGACCCGGCGATTGCCGCGGCGGGACTTGCAGCCTACGATCCCGCCAGGGCCGGGAACCGGAAGCCGATTCTTAATTCGATCTCGGAAGCCCGTCTTGAAATGTTCGACATCTACCAGGGACAACCCTTCATACCAATCCTGCTCGTCACAGAAGGCCTGAACTCCTCGGGCAGCATGGTCATGAACAAGAGCGCTGAGCAGATCCACGACACTGCGCGGTCGATGGTTGGACACGCGAGGAAGCGGGTCCGGGGAATAACTAATGATCAAATCATTCTTGACCCTGGCATCATGCCGATTGGGAGCGATTCAAAGGGGGATCTCAGGCGGCTGATCAACGCAATGACGCTGATTCATGCTGACAAGGATCTCGCCGGGATCAACATGTCGGTCGGGTTGAGCAACTTTACGAATATGCTTCCTTCCAGGAAAGCGGACGGTTCGCCAGTCAAGAGCCCTCTGGAGAGCGCGTTCCTTACAATCGCGATGCCCCTGGGATTGAACATGATTATCGGATCGGTCAGCAGAAAATACTCGCTTCTTCCGGACGATGACCCGGCGATGCAGTGCGTGAGGGATGTGATGGAGCTGGAAGGAGTGGACGCGATTATGAGAGTGATGAAGTTTTTCTCATGACAGGAATATTCTCGGTGAACGTACAGCATCAGCCTCTGATCCGTGCGTATCCCGTTTTTTCCGTCAATTCCGTGGTTACGAATCTTTTGCAAAGAAACCACGGATGTCACGGATTGGAACGGATGAAAGTGGATTGTGTTGAAACACCGGCTACGAGAAACAATCAGTGAATTATGCGCATGTTCAACCCGTTGCCGAAAGACATCGTTACATTCGATAGACCTCCGATCACCGCCAGTGAGCGAAGAGTCTCGCGTGTTCTTCTTTTCTTCGAAGATGTCGTGAAGGTTCCGCTGTTCGGCTGCCAGCACTGCGGCGAATGTGTACTTTCGTCGACCGCATTCGTCTGCAGCCAGCGCTGCCCCAAACGCCTTCGGAATGGCCCATGCGGCGGGACGGGAGACGACGGTTCATGCGAGGTCTATCCCGATCGCAAATGTGTCTGGTACAAGATCTATTATCGGTCGAAGATGCTCCACCGGATGAGCTTGTTGTACAAGCTGAACAGGATCCATAACTGGAATCTTGAGGGGACAGCGGCCTGGCTGAACGTGTGGAAAAAAAGAATCGGTTCACCTGTGTGGTTTGTCCGACGTGACGAACAAACTGTCAAGGATATCCTCCGCCATGACGCTCCGCGAAAAGGTTGAGTCGGGTCAGTTTATCGTGTGCGGGGAGATCGGTCCGCCGCAGAGTTGCGACGCGGAAGTTCTCCGGAGGAAGGCGCGGCATTTCAAGGGGTACGTCGACGCAGTCAACATAACGGATAATCAACGGGCTGTGGCAAGGCTTTCGAGCATTGCGTCGGGAAAGATCCTGCTGGAAGAAGGGATCGAGCCGATTATTCAGATGACGTGCAGGGATCGCAATCGCCTCGCGATCCAAAGCGATCTGCTCGGAGCTGCGTCGCTCGGCCTTGGAAATGTCCTTTGTCTGACCGGGGATCATCAGAAATTCGGTGACCATCCGGAAGCGAAGGGAGTGTTTGATCTCGATTCGATTCAACTGATTGCGACTGTCGCATCATTGAACAGCGGCATGCTCCTTTCGGGGACCGAGATGAAGAAGGCCACGAGCTTTCTCATCGGTGCCGCAGCGAACCCGTTTGCAGAGCCGTTTGAGATGAGGTTGATCCGGCTTCACAAGAAAGCGGAAGCCGGAGCACACTTCATCCAGACCCAGCCGGTCTTCGATCTTGCGCGGTTCAGGAAATGGATCGATCGGGTGGTGGAGATGGGCCTCCATCAACGAACCGCAATTCTCGCAGGCGTTTTGCCGGTCCGTTCTGCGAAAACGCTCCTGTGGATGAAGGAAGAAGTGCCGGGGGTTCGGATCGACGACGTTTATGTCCGAAGGATGCAGCAAGCGACCAATCCGGAGGAGGAGGGCGTCCGCATGGCGGTTGAGATAATCCAGGCGCTCCGGGAAATGCACGGACTGAGGGGTATTCACCTGATGCCGACGATGTGGGAGAGTATCACACCGCGCATCGTCACCGAAGCGAAACTGATTTCAACAAATTAGCGCCGCCTACAGTACTTGGTATTGTGCTGTCCATGTCGTTTTGTAAGAAGGAGGCAGGCACAATTGCTTTTCTGATAAGGCTCGTGCACAATTCACTAGATTACTCATGAGAAGCGGCACTAGGGAGAAGAATCATGCAAGATGTCGTTGACAAGATTGCCACCTGCGTTGCGCGCGGGAAGATCTCCAGGACTTTTTGGTACCCGCCCGATATGAAGGATCAGGATGGGGCTGACGAGATCGCTGCCGAAGCTTTGAAGAGCGGTGTTCAGCCGGACATCCTGCTGGATGGATGCATGCAGGGGATGGAGCGGGTGGGGAAGGAGTTCGGGGAGGGGAAGGCGTTCGTAACAAATCTCATCGTCTCGGCGGAAGCCATGAACGCCGTCATGAAACACATCAAGCCGTTCCTCGAATCCGGAGAAGTAAAAAGAAAGGGAACGTTCGTCATTGGCACCGTGACTGGAGATATGCACGACATCGGCAAGAACCTTGTTTCGATGATTATTCGCGGCGGCGGATTTGAAGTTGTCGATCTCGGCGTTGACGTCCCGACCAATAAATTCCTGGATGCCATTGCCCAGAACCCAGGCTGCTTC
>DATJQB010000083.1:0-14019 GCA_035506075.1 Bacteroidota bacterium
AGGTTGGTCGGCTCGGCAATCACCACAAGCTCCGGTCGCAGCGTATCCTCGTTGATGATGTACTGCCAGCACAAGCCGTCGCAATCCTCTTCCTGCACGCTGCCAACGACGTAAAGAGTGAAATCATCCTCGAGTCCAAGGTCCTTGATGAGCTTCCCGCCATAGACGATCGATGCAAGCGCCCCTTTCATGTCGCATGCGCCGCGGCCGTAGATGATGCCGTCCTTTTCAGCTCCTTTGAAGGGATCGACAGACCAATTCCCTGGATTGCCGACATCGACCGTATCGACATGGGCGTCCAGGGCGATGATGTGTTTCCCCTTTCCGATTCGGCCCAGGATATTCCCCATCGGATCGATCGTCACTTCGTCGTAGCGGCACCGGTGCATTTCTTCGCTGATCCGGTGAATCACCTGTTCTTCCTGCGAACTAAGGGATTTGATCGCAATCAGATCACGCAAAAACCCGACAACCTGACGTTCCTGTTCTTGTGCCGCGCGTAAAATCTCTTTCTGCATACAGACCTTTCTTCAGCGTGCGAGGGTGTTAAATTCGGTAATCAACGTGTCGAAATACTGCACTTCATCCTCAAAGAGGCTGCGCCAGTACTCCGGGTCCCACTGCGCGTTGATCTCTTCGTAGGTCTTCCCCTGCTGCTCGACCCATGTGTAATATTTCAAATTGTGGATTGCTTTCCGTTCGTAGTACGTCAACTCTTTGAAATAGTCGATCGATTGATGCGCGAGCGGCCCGGCGAAATCCCTGACGGCTTCGACAGACGAATAGCTGCCGCGTTCCTTCCTGAGCTCTTCAATCCTCGACTGATAGAGCTCGACTGAATCGGTGAAGATCGTGAAGATCACGTCGTCGCTCGTAAGTTCGAAGTACTTTGCCGTCTTCATCGCTGCGAGCATGTTACCGATTCCCGAGATGCCGAGAAGCGATAATTGATCCACCTGCTGCTGGGGAACGCCCAGGGACGCGAGATACTTCCTGCCATCCGGCTCGTTAAAGAGTCGCAGGACGCGCATGCAGTCTTCATCATCAATTGCTGCAACGGCGTCCGTGTTCCTCACGTTGTGAACCCACGGCACGTGCTTGTCGCCAATCCCCTCGATACGGTGACCGCCAAAACCGTTCATGAAGAGGGTCGGACATTGGAGGGCTTCGCTTGCAACAATCTTGAGATGAGGATGGAGCTTCTTGAGATAGTCGCCGGCGGCAATCGTCCCGGCCGACCCCGTTGCCGAGATGTAAGCAGCCGCACGAAGGTTCGCAGAACCGAATCCGCGGAACACCTCATCGATCGCAGGTCCCGTGACATTATAGTGCCAGATCGGATTTCCAAATTCTTCAAACTGATTGAAAATGACGTTGACGGTATCTTTCTTCAGCTCCCAGCACTTATCGTAGATTTCCTTCACGTTCGATTCGCAACCGGGGGTTGCGATCACCTCTGCGCCGATTTCGCGAAGCCACGCAAAGCGCTCCCTGGACATCTCCTCCGGCAAGATCGCCACCGGAGTGCAGCCGAGCAACGCGCAATCGAATGCGCCCCCCCTGCAGAAATTGCCCGTCGACGGCCATACCGCTTTGTCACGCGACGGATCGAATTCGCCGCTGACAAGCCGCGGTACAAGGCAGCCAAAAGCAGCACCGACTTTATGTGCCCCCGTCGGAAAGTATTTCCCGATCAGACCGATCACCCTCGCCTTCACACCTGTGATCGCACGAGGAATCTCGAGGAAGTTCACACCTCCGAAACCGCCGGTATGTACATCATTCTTCCAGGTGATTCTGAAGAGATTGAGCGGGTTGACATCCCAAAGACCCGCACCCGAGAGTTTCCGTCTGATCTCCTCCGGAATGAGCGTTGGATCGCGCATCTGGGCGAAGGTCGGGATGGTGACACCGCGTTGGCGGCAGCGCTGTGCTGTCTTCGTGATGATTTCTGGATGAAGTGTTGTAATGATCTTCGACATTGTTGTGCTTGTTCTTAAAACGCTGATGACGCAGCCTGAACTCAGATACTCGCAGACAAAAGTCGTCGTGAGACATCCAATCTGAGTTCCGAGTAGTTACTTGCTCTTCTTCCCGATAATCTTTTTCAATGCCGCGGAAGGATTCCGCATCCTCGTCAGGAACACGATCGACGCGATGACGAACGGTTTGAACCCCGCTTCAGCATATGTGGCGAGGCGGTACTTCTCGAACACGTTTTTCGAAACTTCTCCCTGTTCGCAGCTGACGCCGGAGATGTCGGCGGGTAGACAATGCATGTACAGCGCCTCGCCTTTGTTTGTGAGCTTCATCTTCCGCTCGTCACACTCCCAGTTCTTGAACTGCGCATTGTTCGCAAGGCATTCTTTCTCAAGCGCCACCAACCCCTGCTTGTCCCCGGTCTTCAGCAGCTCCGTGCGTCTCTCCATCACTTTGTAGGGCGCCCATGACTTCGGATACACAACATCGGCTCCGTCAAATGCCTCCTCCATGCTCTCCACAATGGAAAACGATCCGCCGCGTTTCGCAGCGTTGTTCTTCGCGATGTTTACAACATCGGGAATCAGGTCATACCCTTTTGGATATGCGAGAGAGACGTTCATGCCGAAACGGGTCATGAGACCGATGATTCCCTGCGGCACCGACAGCGGTTTGCCGTAGCTCGGTGAATATGCCCACGTCATCGCAATCTTTTTTCCCTTGAGCGCCTTCAAGGAGCCGAAGTGGCTTTTCAGCTGGAGAAGGTCAGCCAGGGTTTGTGTCGGATGATCGATGTCGCATTGGAGATTCACAATGCTCGGCCTGCGATGAAGGACTCCCTTCTCAAAGCCTTCCTGGACCGCAGCGCCGACTTCGCGCATGTACTTGTTGCCTTCGCCGAGGAACATGTCATCGCGGATTCCGATCGTTTCGGCAAGAAACGAAATCATGTTCGCGGTTTCCCGGATTGTTTCTCCGTGGGCGATTTGTGATTTTTGTTCGTCGAGCTCCGAAAGC
This sequence comes from Bacteroidota bacterium, assembly GCA_035506075.1. Lineage (GTDB taxonomy): Bacteria > Bacteroidota > Ignavibacteria > UBA10030 > UBA10030 > UBA9647. The sequence continues at coordinate 2,998 of DATJQB010000083.1, forward strand.
CCCAGGCCGAGCGCATTGACCGCCGAGGCAAAGCTGAACCTCGTCCTCGTCGAGTTGTCCCTGAAGATCGAGATGGCGAGCCCCGTATCGAACACCCTGAATGATTTCCCTTCCTTGTGCAGATGCTTCAGAATCTCTGCGACGAGAACGACCGCCTTGATTTCGTCGTCGCTCCGCTCCCAGGTAAGAAGAAAATCGGAGTTGTAGAGTTTCACGTTGAGCGCCTTCAGCTCGCGCATCGCCGCTTGCAGCTGTTTCTGTGTCATCGTGCTCCCTTGTGTACTGCTTGAGTATGTTCGTTACCAGGCTTTTACCTGCATCTCGATGCACCCGTCGACCGGACAGACGAACTGGCAGAGGCCGCAGCCCACACATCGCTCCCAGTCGACATGCGGAACCCTGTTCGCTCCCTGATCGATCGCCATGTGCCCTCCGTCGCGGCACGCAACATAACAATCATTGCAGCCGATGCAGAGTTTTTCATGGATGTGACTTCGTATGGACCGGCGCGGGAGATCGTCGTGCATGACGATATTGGGAAGCGCTTTCCCGACAATCTCTGCCGGCGAAGAGAATTTCATTTCGTCGAGATAATGCGACATGCCGCTCCGAAGATCATCGATCACACGGAAGCCGTAGTGCATGACCACCGTGCAGAACTCGACGACCCCCGCTCCAACGGCCATGAACTCCACCGCATCACCCCATGTCGAAGCGCCCCCGGTTCCCATGATCGGGATGTCCACGTTCCGTGCAATTTCGGCGATGGTGCGCAGTGTGATTGGCTTGATGGCCGGGCCTGTCATGCCGCTGTAGGTGGACTTGCCGCCGAGGCTCGGATTCGGCGCAAAAGTCCGGATGTCAACTCCCATCAACGCCTGGATTGAGTTTGAAGCGGTCAGAGCATCGCAGCCGCTCCGCTTCACGGCCCTCGCCACTTCCACAATATCGGTGACGTGAGGCGTGATCTTGATCGACACGGGTATCTTCGACGTCGCTTCCTTGACCCAGCCTGCCGTGAGTTCCGTCGCGCTGAGACTCTGCGCCAGCATCTTTCCCGGATCTTCACCGATGTTCCCCTGCGGGCAGGAGAAACTGCATTCGATCAAGTCGGCTCCCGCCTTCTCCAGCCGTGCAACAAGCGTCTGCCAATCCTCTTTCCTTCCGGCCATGATGCTTGCAGCGACCATTTTCTCCGGAAACTCTTTCTTCAGTGTCCGGACATTGTGTTCGATCGTGTCGATATGATGTTCGGAAATGAGGTCAATGTTTCCCATCCCGAAGAGCCGCTTCCCTTCATGCTCGAACGTCGACATCATCGGATAGCACAAATCAACACGCGTTCCTTCGATCGACGTGGTCTTCAGGATCGCTCCCGCCCAGCCCATCGTGAACGCACGCCGAACCATGTCAAGGTCATCCGTCGATGGCGCTGCCGCGAGGATGAACGGATTTTCCAAATGGATCCCGAGGAAGTCGTACGACAAATCTCTGGCGGGATAAATGTCCACATCATGCCTTGTCTGCTGTTCCATTCGTCTTCCTCACTTCGCGTTCAGATATTCGTGGATCGCATGTGCCGCCTGCTTGCCATGGGCAACCGATTGAACGATCGTACCTTCTCCGGCAATCATGTCGCCTCCTGCGAAAACCCCGGCAACGGACGTCGCGAACGCACCGTCCACACGCACATAGTTCCCCTTGCGATCAAAAGCCCCCAGCCACTTCGCCTGTATCGTTTGACCGATTGCAACGATGATCGTGTCAGCACCAAGCTCGAACTCCGATCCCTTGATTTCAACGGGGATCTGCCGGCCGGATTTGTCTTTTTGTTTGCTCAGCTTCGTGCGGATACACCGGATCCCTTCAGCCTTTTTCTTTCCGACAATTCTGACGGGATTGACAAGGAACCGGATCTCCACTCCCTGCTTCCGCGCTTCCTCCAGCTCGCTCTTCCACACCCGCATTTCCTTTTCGCTCCGGCGATAGAGAAGAATGACGCTTTCTGCACCGAGGCGCTTTGCCGTTGCTGCTGCATCGAGCGACACGTTGCCCCCTCCGACGATGACCACTCTTGTTCCGATCTTCACCTTCGGGCTCGAAGCCTTTGCCTGCTCGAGAAATGAAAGGACGGGGAGTACGCCCTTCAGGTTCTCTCCTGGAATTCCAAGCGTCCGGTCTTCGCCGAGACCAACGGCGAGGAACGATGCGTCGTGAGTCCTGCGAATCTGTTCAAAGCTCTTCGCATCGATCGCCTGCTTCTTCACCGAGAAGAATTTTGTCAGGAAGTTCGTATCCGAGTCGAGCTCTTTCGCCGCCAGCCGGAACGACGGGATGCTCTTGCGCGGAACACCACCGGGCTTAGCCGGGTCAAAAACCTTGACATCGTGACCGAGCTTCGCCAGCTCGAAGGCACACCCGAGTCCTGCCGGTCCTGCACCGATCACCGCGACCTTTTTCGAAGTCGGCGGCATCATTCCTGGCGTGCGGAAGCCGTGCTCCGCTTCCTTCTGTGTCGCAAAGAAATGAAGCTCCCTGATCTGAATCGGCGAATCTTCTTTTCCCTTCGTGCAGACCGACTGGCAAAATATCTCCTCCGGACAAATCTTGCCGCACGTGTTTGCCAGGGCATTGGACGATTTCACCACTTCCGCCCCTCCGAGTATGTTCCCGGAACGGATCATGGAGATAAACTTCGGGATGTTGATATGAGTCGGGCAGGCTGCTGTGCAGGGTGCGTCAAAACATTGCAGGCAGCGTTCAGCCTCTGTTCTTGCTTGTTGTGAATTCATGCCAGTGTAGTGTCGTAGGGTGCTATGGTCTGCTGTCTGTTGGTCATGCCGGATCGGGCTCACATTTCATTCAGCGTTCACGGGCGCGGCTCCGGAGTGCATTCTTTGATTGCATCGACGATTTGCTGATACCCGCTGCAGCGGCAGAGGTTTCCCGAAATGGCCGTACGAATTTCCTGTTCAGTGGGATTGGGCGATTTGTCGATCAGCTCCTTTGCGCTCATGATCATGCCCGGTGTGCAGAAGCCGCAGTGTACTGCATCATGATCGAGGAACGATTCCTGAAGCGGATGAAGCGTTTCGCCTGAGGCAAGCCCTTCAATGGTAAGAATCTCCCTGCCTTCAATTTGGGGAGCGAGAACAAGACACGAGTTCACGGCCTGCCCGTCGAGCAGCACCGTGCACGCACCGCATTCACCCACCTCGCAGCCCCGCTTCGTGCCGGTAAGCCCCAGTTCGTCGCGCAGCAGATCCAGAAGCGTCATGTTCGGACGAACAGTAACTTCATACTGCCGGGAGTTGATTGTCGTCTTTATCGAAACCGGTTTCATCAGATCGTCCTGGACATGTTCATTGACACGCTTCGAGCGCACGGCGGACAAGCACTGCAATAACGGGCTCTTTGTATTCTGTCGACCAGCGCCGGCCGGTGAAGGAGATCATGATCTCGGAGACTTTGTTCCCCGCTTCGGTGAACAAATCGCGCGACGCATGTTTCCCCACAAGCAGGCGTTCTGCTTCCTGCACTCTTTGCCACTTCGGCAGCGCCGCTCCGGGAACAATGCGCGCATCCGTGATAACGCCTCGCCGGTCCTTCTCAAGGATCGCAGCGACACTCAGACGGGAAATGGAAAGAGCGTTGCGTCTTCCGAGCTTTATAAAAGAACTCTTCGCACCTGCGGGGAGTTTTGGAAAGCTGATGCCGACGAGAATTTCATCCGGCTTCGCAGTCGTGACATACGGTTTGGCGAAGAACTCGGAGAGTTTCACCTCACGCACACCGGCGACAGATTGAAGTGTCACCGATCCGCCAAGAGCGACAAGGGCTGGCACCGTATCGGCGCATGTCGCGGCGTTCATGATATTACCGCCAATCGTCCCGCGGTTTCTTATCTGTGGTGATCCGATTCCTGCAGCGGCCGCTCTCAGCAGCGGGGCATGCTCATGGATTGTCGGAGAGCGAAGAATGTCCGTATGGGTCGTGAGTGGTCTGATGACAACCTGATCACCGTTCAGATCAATTCCCTTTAACGATTCAATGGCGGAGATATCGATGACCGCTTCGGGTGAGCCCTCGGCCGATTTGCGCATTTCAATCAGCACATCGGTTCCGCCTGCAAGAATTTTTGCACGACCCTGATGGGCCGATACCATTGAACAGGCTTCTTCAATCGATCCGGGGGAGTAGTACTCGAACGGTTTCATGCATTGCCCCCGCGGATCTTGCACGAATCCCCCATCATCGCATCGACAGCATTCCGTTGTTCCGAGCCGCGCTTTCCGGTGCGCGTCAGTTTGTGACCAAGCAGAACGCGTTCCAGGTTTGCGGGGATTTCGTAGATCCTCTTCCCTGTGGCGTTCGCAATTGCATTCACAATGGCCGGAGCAGCGAGCTCGTTTGTCGGCTCACCGACCGATTTGGCGCCGAACGGTCCCGTCACATCTTCGTTCTCCACGATGACCGTCTTGATCCTCGGCACATCCATCGACGTCGGGAGTAAGTACTCGTCGAAGTTCAGTTGCTTTGGAATCCCATCCTCGAAGTCGAATTCCTCCAACAATCCGTATCCCAATCCCATCGCCACACCGCCGCACATCTGCGCAACCACCATCCCGCGATTGATCGCTTTGCCGACATCGTGCACGGAGACAACATCCACGACGTCGACCTTTCCCGTTGCTGTATCCACTTCCACTTCTGCTGCGTTCGCGCCGTAGACAAATGTGAAGTAGGCTTCCCCCTGTCCCTCTTCTTCATGCCACGATGTGGGTGGAGATTTGTGCCACCCGAGACCGATCATCGGCTTCCCTTTGTTGAAGCACGCAGCTGCAAGCTCTCCAAACGAGGCAAGCCGTTCCCCTGTCCCGGGCTGAACGAGGTAATTTCCCTCAAGATCGAGGTCCCCGACGCCGACACCTGTCATCTCCGCACCGACGTCAAGAAGCGTTTTGCGTACCTTCTCTGCCGCATTCTTCGCAGCCGATCCGCCCATGATCGTGCCGCGTGAGGCGACCGTCGGTCCCGAATCAGCAACGCGGCTTGTATTCGTGTTGAGAAACTGAATCCTGTCCATGGAGATACCAAGCACCTCGGCGACGATCTGGGACATCTGCGTTTGTGCCCCCTGCCCCATGTCGGTCACGCCCGACGAAACGATGACGCTTCCGTCTGTCTGGACAGATACGATCGTCTCTGCAGCGTCCGTGCCCTCGGCTCCGAGTGAAACGCCGCGATAGCTGCAAGCCAGTCCAACACCCCGGCGTCGTTCCCCTTCCTGTGCCGTGGCGTAGTTCTTCCACTTCTTTTCAAACTCAATTCCTTCGGCCGCTTTCGCCAGGACTTCTTTCAGGCTTACCGTGTGGGTGAGCTTCTGGCCGGTCGCCGTGATGGCTCCCTGTTCGAATCCGTTCTTCATCCGGATTTCAAGCGGCGACATGCCCACTGCGAGCGCAAGTTCATCCATCATCGATTCGATCGCGAAATTCACCTGCGGCGATCCGAACCCGCGCATCGCTCCCGTGTAGTTGTTGTTCGTGTACGCGGCATAGACATCCGTCTTCACGTTCTCGCAATAGTACGGCCCCGTTGCCTGGACGACGGAACGCCACGTGACAAACGGGCTCATCGATGAGTACGCCCCGCCATCGGCTATGCAGCGAATTTCCATCGCCGTGATCGAGCCGTCTTTTTTCGCTCCCCACTTATAATAGAGGACGTAGGGATGGCGCTTGTAGCTTTCAAGCATCGATTCTTCACGCGTGTTGACCATCTTCACAGGCTTCCCCGATTTCAACGCGAGCAGCGCAGCCCGGCAGCACATTGATGTCATCACTTCATCTTTTCCACCGAACGAGCCGCCCAGTGTCGATTGGATGATCTGAACACGGTTAAGGGGGAGTTTCAGTGCGTCTGCAACCGACCGGCGGCTGGAGAAGAGGTTCTGCACCGATCCTGTAATCTTCACCCCTCCCTGTTCCGCGGGTTCAGCAAGCACGGCCTCAGGCTCGATGTACGAGTGCTCGATAAACTGCGTTCTGAACTTCCGCTCCAGAACAAAATCAGCCTGCGCAAATCCCTCTGCAATATCCCCTTTCCGAACCTTGTGATGCACAAACTCGTTCTTGTCGTCATGAAGGACTGGTGATTCAGGCTTCATCGCTTCTTCGGGATCGGTCACGACCGGGAGCGGCTCGTATTCGACACGGATGAGCGAAACCGCTTCGTCGGCAAGTTCCTTCGTCCGGGCGGCGACGAGCGCAACACCGTCGCCGAGATAGCGGACCCGGTCGTCTGCAAGAATTTGCTGGTTCTTCAAGACGATGCCGAACACCTTGCTTCCCGGGATATCCTTCGCTGTCACGACCGCTTCGACGCCGGCAAGCTTCTCCGCCGCCGAGACATCGATTGACAGGATGCGGGCATGGGGATGCTTTGAGCGAAGGACCTTTCCCCACAGCTGATGGCCAACGGAATAGTCCTCTGCGAACCTGGCCCGTCCCGTGACCTTCCCCCAGGAATCCACACGGCGTTCAGAGTTGCCGATAATTTTGAGCTTACCTGCCATTCATTCTGCTCCAGAGCTTCCTTGCAACAGCCGCTGCCTTGCGCATGACGGCTTCTTCGTCAATGCCAACGAGCTGCTTGTTCCAGACGATCCAGTTGCCGCTGACGATGACGTGCTGAATCATCGTCGCATTCATCCCGAAAAGAAAATGTCCGTGGAGGTTGTGTGATGTCATCGGTGTCGGCGGCGCGTATTCCATCACCACGAGATCTGCCGGACTTCCTGTTTGCAGCGTCCCGAACGATCGACCGAAGAACTCTCCCGCGAGTTTCTGGCCGTTGTTGAGCATGACGGGAAGTCGTGAGAATTCCGTCCGGTTGTTTGATTCGGCATTTCGGAAATATCCTATTTTCGCTTCCTCGAACATATCGGCCGGGAAGCCATCCGTCCCGAGCGCCGAATGGGGACCGTACCAGCGGAGCGGCGCATAGCCGACAGCATTGTTCATGTTCGACCGCGGGTTGTGAACCATCCACGCTCCGGCCTTCTCAATCGCCGAAAGTTCATTCTTTGAAAGATGGACACCGTGGACGATAATCGATTTCTTTCGCAGGACATCAAACTTTTTCAACCGGTCGACGATGCCCATCCTGTGGTTGCGCGTCGAGTGCAGAACATCAGCCCGGTCCTCCGCAACGTGAATGTGGACGCCGCAATCGTACAGCGCAGCAAGCTGACCGAGTTTTGAGAGCGAGTCGTTACTCAGCGTGAATGAAGCGTGGGCGCCCATCGTGCCCCGGAAATGTGCATTGCTTGCGTGCTCCGTCACGAACCGTTCATTTTCCCTGAGCCCCTCGTCGCGGCGTTTCGTTCCTCCGCGATCGGTGGTCTCGTAGCACAGCACGCCGCGTAGTCCGACCTGACAGAGTGCGTGCTTGAGAAGATCCAGCGATCCTTCGATGTAGTTCGGCGAGGCGTGATGGTCGATCAGCGTCGTTGTTCCGAACTTCACCGCTTCGATGGCGCCGGCAAGGGCACTATAATAGATCGATTCTTCGTCGAGCGCCTCGTCGAGTTTCCACCAGACCTTCCTGAGGATCTCCACAAAGTTTTTCGGAGGAGAGGAAGGGGCCGGCATGCCGCGGGAAAGAGCAGAGTAGAGGTGAGTGTGCGAGCAGACAAATCCCGGCATCACAATCCAACCCTTCAAATCGACGACGTCGTCGTCCTTCCTGCGCGTCAGCCGCGGTGCCCGGTCAACGATCGTTCCTTCGTCGATCCGGATGTCACATGCTTCAAGGGAGGGCGGAGCAAGTGTGACTGCGTTTGCATTCTTAAGGAGGAGGCTCACGTTCGGTGCGTAGAGATGAGAGACCGGTCAGACAAATGTTTTTCAAGAACTTGAAAATCGGGTTCAATATCAAGCGCTTCCCCTGCTGCGCGCTTTGCCGACTGGATGTCCTTCAACCCGTTGCCAGTAATGACAACGACGGCGGATTCGTCGCGCCCGACAATTCCCTCTGCAATCGCCTTTTTCAATCCGGCGACTCCTGCAACTCCTGCCGGTTCCCCGAATACTCCGCCGAGGCGCGCTGTCTGCTTCATGGCATCGAGAATCTCTTCGTCGGACACAGCGATCATGTCTCCGCGTGACTCTTTGATGCGCTCGATTGCACGCCGCCAATTGCGGGGCGTGCCAACCGCGATGCTGTCGGCTATGGTGTTTGTCGCCGTCGGTTGAAGCTCGGTGCCGCTTTTGAATGCATCGAGCAGGGGACGGGCCCCCTCAGCCTGCACGCCGAGAAGTCTTGGAACACGGTCGATAAATCCGAGCCGGTGCATTTCATCGAGCCCCTTGCCGATGCCGCCGATCGTGCAGCCATCGCCGACTGAGACGACAACCCATGATGGAATCATCGGACCAAATTGCTCAGCGATCTCCAGGCCTGCAGTCTTCTTCCCTTCCACGAGGAACGGGTTCGTTCCGCTGTTCCTGTCGTACCAGCCGAACTTCGCGCATGCTTCACGGCAGAGATCGAAAGCCTGTTCATAGGTGCCGCGCACGCGCACAACCGTCGCGCCGAAGATCAGGAGCTGTGTGACTTTTGGTTCAGGGGCCCTCTGCGGGACAAAGATCACGCTCCGCAACCCGCTTGCAGCGGCCATCGCCGCCAGCGATGAGGCGGCGTTTCCTGTCGAGGCGCATGCGATTGTGCTGAAGCCGAACTCCTGCGCTTTCACGACACCGACCGAACTTGCGCGGTCTTTGAACGAACTGCTCGGGTTCCTGCCGTCATCTTTCAGATAGAGCTTCCTGATACCGAGTGCCGACGCAAGTCTCGGAACATCATACACCGGAGTCCACCCGACGTGGAGATTTGGAACCGGTACATGTGGGAAAACCGGAAGAAGCTCGGAGTAGCGCCAATGATCGTACGGGCGGGTTCGCAGCTCCGGCGGCGTCAGTGTCTTTCGCGCTTGCTCGTAATCGTACCTCACATCGAGGATCCCGTTGATGCCGCAGTGCGGACACGTGTGAAGGTTCCCGTACTCATAGGCCGATCCGCAAACAAGGCATCGCAGCCCGGCGATCACAGGTACCGTCGGGGCGTTCATGCAATCACCGTTTCAGAAGTGGCCGGGTTCCGCAGTTGTTCGATCGACAACAGGATTACTTCGTTCGTCGCAGGCAGTGAGAATTCAGGTTCGCGTTCGTGACGGCAGACAGCGGATACAGCATCTTTGATCGCAAGCCACGTCGAGAGGCTCAGCATGAGAGGAGGCTCGGCAACCGTTTTGGATCCGTGGATTGCATTGGGATTGGTCGCATCCTTGAGCAGCTCCACGCGAAAATCCTGCGGGATGTCGCATGCCGTCGGAATCTTGTATGTGTCCGGAGAGTGTGTCATCAGGTTGCCATCACGATCCCACTTGATCTCTTCCGTCGTACACCATCCGACCCCCTGGACATAGCCTCCTTCGACCTGTCCAATGTCGATCGCGGGATTGATGGAATCGCCGGCATCATGAAGGATGTCCGTGCGCAGCAACGTTACCGCTCCCGTCAACGTATCGACGAGCACTTCCGACACAGCCATGGCGAACGCGTAATACCGGAACGGAGTCCCCACTCCCTTGGCCTTGTCCCATCCGATCCCGGGCGTGCGGAAATATCCCGTCGAGCTCAGGCTGATCCTCCGAAGCACCATCTGCGGCATCGCTTCCGCAAAACCGATCCTTCGCTCCGGGTGCTTGCCGTCGAAGATCGTGTCGTTCCCGAACTGAATATCTTCAGGCAGCGTGGGAACCGTCGGCTGCTTCTCGTTGAAGATCGACGTGACTCCCTCTGCAATCCTGCTCTTCAGGATATCCGTGGCATTCTTGACCGCAGCGCCGTTCATGTCGGTACCGGACGATGCGGCGGTCGCGGAGGTATTGGGCACTTTCGATGTGTTTGTCGCGTTCACGCGGACGCGATCGGGACTGATGCCGAGTTCGAGGGCCGCAATCTGTTGCATTTTCGTGTGCAGTCCCTGCCCCATCTCCACTCCGCCGTGATTGACGAGCACGGTTCCATCGTTGTAGATGAGCACGAGCGCGCCGGCCTGGTTCAGAAATGTGGTCGTAAACGAAATGCCAAACTTCACCGGTGTCAATGCGAGTCCCTTTTTGAAGAACTCGTTTGATGCGTTGAAGTCGGCAATCGTCTTCCTTCGGAAGACGTAGTCCGACGATTGCAGAAGCTGATCGTACATGCGGTGCAGCCGGTTGTGCTCGACGGTCTGGCCGTAGTGCGTGACGTTCTCTGACTCGAGCCCGTAGAAATTCAGCTTGCGGATTTCAGCAGCGTCTTTGTGGAGATGCCTCGCGATGCGGTCAATCACGGATTCCATCGCAGCCATTCCCTGCGGTCCGCCGAACCCGCGGAAGGCCGTGTTCGAGGGAAGGTTCGTCTTCCACACCCTCGCAACAACCGTCATGTTCGGCACGAAGTACGCATTGTCGCAATGGAACATCGCGCGTTCCATGATTGCGAACGAAAGGTCCGTCGCCGCGCCGGCATCGCTGTTCAGTTCAAACCTCACGGCGAGCAGCTTTCCGCGCTCATCAAACCCGGCCTCATAACGCGTCAGGAACCGATGGCGTTTGCCGGTCATGATCATGTCGTCGTCGCGGAACAACCGGATCTTCACCGGGCAGCGCGTCGCTTGTGCCAGCAGCGCGCTCCAGCATGCAACATGGTTCCCCTGTGTTTCTTTCCCTCCGAAGGCGCCTCCAATGCGTCGCACCTCCACAACAACGTCCTTCTTCTCAACACCCAGCACTTCGGCAATAAGCGTCTGCGTTTCTGACGGATTCTGGGACCCGCAATAGACAGCCACTTCTTTTCCCTCTCCCGGCACACACAGCGAGGCCTGGGACTCGAGGTACCAATGTTCCGCCGCTCCCGTCGTGAGTTGTCCGGTCATGACGTTCGGTGCCGCGCGCAATGCAGATTTCACATC
>DATJQB010000084.1:0-3431 GCA_035506075.1 Bacteroidota bacterium
GATTTCGGTACAGGATGCTCTCCGACCCGATGAAGGCATTCGTTTGGCTTTGCGTGATCGGAGTGGTGAATGTGGGTTTCGAAGCCCTCTTAAGCAGTATGAGGATCACGAATTATCTGATGTCTGATTTCTATTTGCTCGCAGCTGTTCCTTTCTTTGGATTGATCTATGCTGCAACCGTTCCCCCGGGCCGGGTGCGCTCAACGCTACGGGCTGGCAGTGCAATGTTCGTTGTACTGTGGCTCGTCGACGAATTGATCGCGGGCAATATGCACGTAATGAATAGCCTGCTATCCATGGCTGCCGCAATCTTTCTCGTGATAATGTCCGTAATAACTTTCAATGCAATGCTCAGATCATCCACTTCATCGCTCTCGTCGAAACCTATGTTTTGGGTGCTCACGGGGACGATTGTTTACTACGCGGGCACGTTTGCGGTGATGGGGATGGGGAGCAACCTGCTTGCTGTGGATCTGCATGTGTTTGTGGTGACATGGTACGTCAACTGGAGCCTCGTGATCGTCTCCATGCTGATGTACGCGAAAGGATTCCTGTGCACGTCGCAGGCTTAGATATTCTCTTGGTGATCATGGGAGGGACGCTCCTCCTGCTCATCTTTGCTGTCGGCTACATTATGGTGAGTGTGGGGAGCCACCAGCGGGTGCTTGCTGCCCAACGGGCGCGGCTGGAGGAGGTTGTTCGAAGCGAGGAAAAGTACCATAGCCTGTTCGACAACTCGCTTGCGGGAATCATCCGGTTTTCTCCGGAGACCTGGGATATCTACGACTCCAACGAAGCAGTTCAGTTCATCTGGGGATGCAGCTCGCAGTCGGAACTGCAGAGCTGCATCTACCGGATTCCGGAAACTGTGCGCCTGAACATCAACGCGGCATTGAAAGCAGAGAAGTCAATCAGCGGCGTTGAAATCCGGACGACACGGCCAAATGGAGAAGACCTCTGGGTCCTGCTCTCGGCGAAACTTACCAAGGAACAGGGACTGGCGCAGGCGGTCATCATCGACATCACAGAACGGGAGCTGTTTGAAGAGAAGAACAGGGAACAAAGCGCTCTGCTGGACCAGACGAGAGATGCGATCATGGTGATCGACGAAAGCGGTGAGTTGACCTTCTGGAATGCAGGTGCCGAGCTGACCTATGGCTGGCAGAAGGAGTTTGTGCTGGGGAAGAAGATCCGTGAGTTGTTGTATGCCGCGGCGAACGTTGAGCATTACCAGGAAGCGATGGAGGATATTGAAATGTTTGGCGAGTGGAATGGAGAGCAGTTCCACACGCGCAGCGATGGAAAGGAAATCCTCGTCGAAAGCCACTGGAGGAGGATTGAGCGGGGAGTCAACCGCAGGAATTTCATCCTTGTCGTGAATCTGGACATCACCGACAAGAAGAGACTGGAGGCACAGTTCCTGCGTGCCCGGAAGATGGAGAGCATTGCACTGCTGGCAGGAGGGATGGCTCACGACCTGCAGAATATTCTCGCCCCGATCTCCATTTCGATTCCGTTGCTCAGGAAGAAGCTGAGTGATGAATCGAGTCTGGCCATTCTTCAGGTCGTCGAGGAGAGCGCGCACAGCGGGCTCGATCTTGTGAAAAATATCATGACGTACGGGCGGGGCATCGCCGGCGAACGTGTGGTGCTCGATGTTGGCTATGTGCTTGACCAGGTGCTGACTCTCGTCAGGCAAAGCACACCATCGTCGATCGTCATCGAGAAGCGTTCAAATGGACGGGCGGCGCTCGTCGCAGGCGACATGAATCAGCTCAAACAGGTATTCTTGAACTTGTGTGTGAATGCGCGGGATGCCATGCCCGCGGGCGGCCGGCTTCTGCTCGAGGTTCATCACTGTGACGCTGATGAACATTTGCTTGAGTACCACCCGGACGCTGCCCCAGGGTCGTATGTCGTTATTCATGTAAGCGACTCCGGCAAGGGCATAGCCGATGAGAATCTTGACAGGATTTTTGAGCCGTTCTTTACAACGCGTGAACAGGGGGAAGGGACGGGGCTGGGATTATCGATCGCACACGGTATCGTTCAGAGTCATGATGGGTACATCACCGTAAAGAGTGTCGTTGGGAAGGGAACATCGTTCCGCGTGTATCTCCCTGCGATAGAGATGCCGGACGCCGCGAGTGTGAAATCGGAGCCGGCGTAAACGATCTGTTACAAGGAACTCCAACGAATGAACACAGAGAGAATTCTCATGGGTCAGATCAACGGAGAGGATCAGCGAATCCCCGTGTGGATCATCGACGATAACAAGGGCTTCAGTCTTGTATTGTCGGAAGCGCTGAACCAGAGCGACAAGATCGCGTGCACAAAATGTTTCACCACTTGCAGGACAGCGCTCGCTGCGCTCGCATCCGAGCAATCTCCACCGAGCGTCATCCTCCTGGATATCAAGATGCCGCGCATCTCCGGACTCGATGCGATTCAATCCATCCTCCGCATCAGTCCTGCAACGCACATCATCATGCTGACGTCTTTCGATTTCGATGAACACATTCGCACGGCCATGAACCGCGGGGCCGCCGGATATCTTCTCAAGGCTTCATCACCGGCCGATATTATCAGCGCGATCGAAAAAGTGGAACAGGGGGGTGCCCCGCTTGACCCGATGATCACGCAGCGCATCATGAAAGCGTTTCTCGGCCAGAACAGCGAGAAGCGGTACAATCTCACTCAGCGCGAGCACGATATCCTCCGCAACGTCGCGAACGGCCTCACCACGCTCGAGACCGCGCACAAACTCAACCTCAGCTACTATACCGTTGATACGCATTTGAAAAATATCTTTCAGAAGCTCAACGTCCATAATCGGCATGGTCTCGTCGTAAAAGCCAACAAGGAGAGGCTTATTTAGCGATTTTGTATCATTCTGAGTCATTCTTCAATATACCGAGTTTTCGGTATTGTGCCTCGCATTCCCTCCTTCTACATTTTCCACGCAAGATCATCGTGAGGATTCATGCAATGGGGAAGAGTCTTCATGTCTCTCATTCGCCACTAAATGCTAACAGAAAAATAATCGCGATATGCTGCGACGTCATGACATCTGCAAGCGGTTGAAGAAGTGGGGAATGCGGGAGTTCGGATCGATGGTGAACCTCGCGCGTGCTCTGGAAATCTCGCCGCAGTCGCTGTACTACTACACGAGCGGACGCGCACTCCCCGGGAACACAACGCAAGCGCGGCTGCGCTCGCTTGGCTGCGATGTCGAGTGGTTGATGACCGGCCTCTCCAAGAGTGTGAATGGCTCGTCGTCGCACTCCCTGCAGGCGCGGGAGATCGGCTGGGCTCGATTTGAAGGAAGTCTCGTCGCCTCACGTGCAGGGCACGAACAGCTGCGGCGTGACGGTGTCGCGAGCGATGCAGGTGTGCCGTACAGGCATGGGAATTTCTTCTGCATGAAGATT
>DATJQB010000085.1:0-4700 GCA_035506075.1 Bacteroidota bacterium
CGGTATTCCGTTGATCAGGGCTTGTCGCAATCACAGGTCAGCGCCATCATTCAGGATGGGGAGGGGTACATCTGGCTGGCAACCCAGGACGGCCTGGACAGGTTCGACGGATACACCTTCAAGGTGTATCGTCATGATGCCCGTGATTCGCTCTCCATTTCCGACAACTACATCACCTGTTTGTTTGTGGATTCAGCGGGGGACCTGTGGATCGGCACGTACAGTGGCGGTCTCAACCGGTACGACCGCGGTCGCGATGGGTTTTCTCATTTCGTGCACGATACCTCTGGCAGGACGAGCATCAGCGGCAACAACGTGTGGAGCGTAACCGAAGACCGGAGCGGGGCTCTCTGGGTGGGGGTCTGGGCAGGCGGACTCAACAAGTTCGATCGCGCAAGCGGCACGTGGACACTGTTCTGTCATGACCCGAACGACTCGACGTCGCTTATTGACGATCGGGTGCTCTGCCAATTATGGGATCATGAGGGGAAGTTGTGGGTTGGTACGTTTGCAGGGCTTGATTGTTTTGATCCGGCCCGGGGAACGTTTGTACATCAGCGAGGCCGCTTTCCCGCAGCAGGATCTGTGAGCCAGGGACTGGTGACGGCAATTTGCGAGGATCACAAGAACAACCTTTGGATCGGGACGCTGGATAATGGCCTCGACAAGATTTTGCCGGATAGATCACGCGTGATACAATACAGACATTCAGGAGACGCGCGCACCGCCTTGTCGAGCAATCGGATCGGCGCGATTGTCGAAGACAGGTCGGGAATCCTCTGGATCGCTACACGAGACGGGGGCGTGAATCTGCTTGACGATAGTCTCGGCCAACTCCGTCGCGTTGTCCACAACCCGCACGATGCAGCGAGCCTCAGCGTCGACGCAGCGATTTCTCTTTCGCTCGACAATCATGGTGGAATCTGGGTAGGGACCGATGGCGGCGGGGTGAACCACTTTGATCCTCAAAGGTTCAAGTTCCACCATTTCGCTTCGGAGCCCGGAAACCTCAACAGCCTCGCAAACCCACTCATTCGATCGATCTGCGAAGACCACACCGGCATCGTTTGGGTCGGCATGATGAATGGCAATCTCGACGCAGTCGATGTGGTCAAGGGGAAAGTGACGCACTATCGGGACACGCTGCTGCGGCGTGGACTGCAGAGCTCGTGCCAGGTCCTTTCCATCCTCGAAGATACCGATCGCAATCTGTGGGTGGGGACAGACGGAAGTGGATTGTTCCTCTTTGACCGAAAACGCAACACTGTCGGTCACTTTGTAAATAATCCTGAAGATCAACGGTCCATACCGGATGACTACGTGGTCGCGCTCTATGAAGCGAACGACGGGAAGCTCTGGATCGGCGGGACGTCGGGAAAGGGTTTGGGCATCATGGATCGCCGCACCCATGGATGTACACGAATGGCCCATCGATTGACGGGGACCAATCAGTTGAGCGGCAATTATGTTTGGGCGATACTCCAGGACCGTCGGGGCAAATTCTGGTTCGGCACGTGGGGCTCTGGGATTTCGGTGTTCGATCCCCGGACGTCTCAGTTTCAGACGTATCAACATGACGCACAAGACACGACAAGCCTGTCCAACAATACCATTCTCGCGTTCCTTCAGGACTCCAGCGGAACCATCTGGATCGCGACTCTTGGTGGCGGTCTCGATGAGTTTTCCGAGGCGACAGGCAAGTTCATTCACCACTCAGAATCAGAGGGTCTGCCGAACAACAACCTGTCGGGAATACTCCAGGATGACAGGGGAGGGCTCTGGGTGAGTACGAACAAAGGCGTCTCTCGGTTCGACCCTCGAACAAAGTCATTCCGAAACTACGACATCAGCGACGGACTGCAAAGCTCTGAATTCAACCAGGGAGCGTACTGCAAGGGGCGATCCGGGAGAATGTACTTCGGGGGCATCAATGGCATGAACGTGTTTGTGCCGGAGGAGATTGGCATTGATACCGCAAACACGCCGGTGCGCATCACTTCGTTCAAGGTGCTCGACAGGGTCGTGCAGATCGCCGCCAGTACGGGCAACGTTGCGCCGGTGAGTATTGCTCATGATCAGACCTCCTTTTCCGTCGAGTTTGCGTTGCTCGATTTCGTCGCCCCGGAAAAAACCCGGTACAGCTATGAACTGGAGGGATTTGACGCGGACTGGATTCGCGCCGGGACACGGAGGTTTGCGACCTACACGAATCTCAGCGGCGGCGAGTATCAGCTTCGGGTCAGGGCTCAAAACAGCGACGGCATCTGGAGCACTCGTGAAGCGACGCTTGCCATCAGGATCCTGCCTCCATATTGGGAAACGCTCTGGTTCAGGGCACTTGCGTTGTTCGCTGTGTTCGCCGTCGGTTTCGTGATCGTTCAAATCAGGATGAGCCAGCTGCGGCGGGAGCATGCGATCCAATCGGAGTTCTCGAAAAAGCTCAACGAATATCAGGAGACCGAGAGGCGGCGCATTGCGGGGGAGCTGCACGATAGCCTGGGTCAGGACCTGTTGATCATCCGGAACAGCCTGACGAATCTCGTCCGACAGCACAAGCGGGCGACAGGGTTGGCGCGCGAGGTGAAGGACATCGGGGATTCTGTGCAGCGCACGATCGAGGAAGTGAGCAAGATCTCCTTCGATCTTCACCCCCATATGCTTGACCGGCTCGGCCTGAAGAAAACCATCGAAGCCACAATCCGAAAATATTCTGTGTCATCGTCGACGAAATTCCGGGGCGAGATCGACGATGTTGATCGAGACTTCACCTCCGTGGAGCAGATCCAGGTCTTCCGGATCATCCAGGAAGCGATCAACAACGTTTTGAAGCACGCCAATGCGTTGGAGTGTCAGGTGGCAGTACGAAGACTTCCGCGACTCTGTGAAATCTCGATTGCAGACAATGGTTGCGGATTTGTCCAGGATCAGCCTGTCTCGGGTCCTTCCAGCCGCGTGGGGTACGGCCTCGTCAATATGGAGGAGAGAGTCCGCATGCTCCATGGAACTGTGCAAATCCGTTCTGCGCCCGGGGCTGGCACGGCTCTGCTCTTTCAGATTCCGCTCTCTTCCCCCAGGGAGGTGGACAACTCATGAGCACGACCGTCATCGTTGCCGATGATCATCCCATCTTTCGGCAGGGCTTGATCCGATCGATCCAGGAGGCCGGGGGGTTTACGGTTGTGGGCGAAGCGGAGGACGGCAATCAGGCTCTCGATCTCATCGAGCGCCTGCATCCGGAAATCGCCGTTGTGGATATCGCCATGCCGACGATGGACGGACTGGCATTGATCCGGGCCGCTTCCGCACGGTCGCTGGACTGTTCGTTTGTTATCATGACGATGTACAAGGAAGAAGGGTACTTCAAGGAAGCCCTGGAGTTGGGAGTCAAGGGGTATCTTCTGAAGGAGAACGCCGCAAGCGATCTCGTACAATGCCTGCGCTTCGTCGCGAAAGGGCGGCGATTCGTCAGCTCTGCGATGTCGGACTACCTCGTGTCCGCCTCCATGCTTCTCCCGAACAGGGCGGAATATCGGAATCCCCTTCAAGCACTCACGCCGGGCGAGCGCCGCATTTTGAGACTGATCGCAGAAAACAAGACCAGCAAGGAAATCGCGGAGGCCCTGAATATGAGCTTTCGCACCGTTCAGACGCACCGGGCCCACATTTGCAGGAAACTTCAGCTTGAAGGGTTTAACAAGCTTCTCCAATTCGCCATTGAGCATCGCGCCCTCCTGTAATCGCCCGATCCATCCTGCAGGTGCTCCGACCTCTACACACAAGTGTGTACTTCCAATCACCACTCTCCTCTATTGAACGCATAGTGCGGCTTGCGTTCATTTTCCCGCGACCATTCACCTTCCTGTCGCAGACCTACATCTGGTGTGCAAACAGATTCCGGATTGCAGTGCATCCCGATGATCAATCACATGAGTTACCCGGAACGCGATGAGGTAGAACTCCTCAACCGAGTGAAACTCACTTCCGCAACACTCCGTGCTTCGCTGCCGCATGAACTGGGCATGGGAGCTCCAGGGACTGTCGAGACGATTGAGTTCAAAGCATCGCTTTTCCGGGAGTTCCTCATGGATCGGCTCTGTGATTCTGTGGATGGCGCCGTCCTGCTCTGTGAAGCGGGGCAACTCATGTCGGCACTCCTCCTGACTCATGCTGCCCTCGCAACGACCGTGATGCTGCATTGGTTCGGCCAGGAAACCGCGGAGTATGGAAGAACGAGAGACTCTACGCGTCTTGAAAGTTTGCTGATGAGAGGTTCGGTCTGGAGAGGCGGCGACACCGCACTGGATCAGGCGTGTGACGTGTTCCTGGTGCTCAATCTTCTTGACAAAGAAGCCCGGGGATTCAAACAAATGGCGGATGTGTTGTTCGAGTTCACCGACATGAATTATGCGGCCGCGGTGAGCAGATTCGGTCACATTGATCGCAAGAACAAGGTGATCCATCTGGTCGAGAAGCAGAAAGCTCTCCCCTGTCAAGTTGTCGGCACGCTCCTCCGCGATTGTCTGATGCTGGCGAAAAGGTGTTACGCGGACATTTCTCGTGAAAGGAGAAAGACATGAGTTCCAGAATGCTGCTGGCTTTCCTTTCGTGGGTGTTGCTTGTCGGTGGTCAGATGACGATCCGTGCCCAGGGGGTCCAGACGGCCGGACCGGATGGGGGGCAGGAGACTACGCATCGACGGT
>DATJQB010000086.1:0-5649 GCA_035506075.1 Bacteroidota bacterium
ATCCCAATACCGACGTGAAAAGCGGGACTGCGGTGAGATACTCGGGTGGGTTTGAGCTGATGCCTCTGACCGGTGTCGAAGTCCGCCCCTTGGTCCGGTGGACAAAGGACACATTCCTGAACAGGAACACAACCGATGTTCAGATCATGGTCCATCTCTTCCTGTAACATTCTGCGATCGGCGCGCGGCCGGCGTGCTACTCGACTTTTTCTACTTTGATTGAGTTCGTCGTTCCGCGGGATAGGAGCGGCAACCCGGCAGTATAGACGACATAATCACCGGATTTCACATACTCGAGCTTTCTCAGCTCATCGTTAATCCGTTTGAATGCCGTATCCGTGTCGACGACAAAGTCGGGAACGATGATTCCACGCACACCCCACACAAGGTTGAGCCTCCGGAGAATCTTGTCGCGTCCGGTGACAGCAAGGATGGGTGCTTTCGGGCGATATTTGGCCGTGTTGATTGCGCTGAACCCCGAATGCGTGATGACAACGATAGCCTTCGCATCGATCTCGTTCGCCATGACGCAGGCGGCTCTTCCAATCGCGTCGTACATCGTCAGTTCTGCCCCCCCCCTTGACCTGGCGATATCCCAGTGAGGCTGATAGCGGATTTCCGCCTTACGAATAATCCGATCCATTGTTTGAACGGCTTCCACGGGAAACTTTCCGACAGACGTCTCCGCACTGAGCATCACGGCATCGGCCCCGTCCAGAACGGCATTTGCAACGTCATTCGCTTCTGCACGCGTCGGCCGCGGACACTCAATCATTGATTCGAGCATCTGGGTTGCGACAATCACCGGGACACCGGATTCATTGCACAGCCGCACCACCATTTTCTGGATGATCGGAACATCCTCCGGCGGCAGCTCGACGCCCAGATCCCCGCGTGCAACCATGATAACGTCCGATGCGTCAATAATCGACGAGATGTCTTCGACAGCCTCTCCCCGCTCGATTTTCGCGACGATCGGGATCTTCTTTCCTTTCGGCGCCTCTTTGACGAGGAACTCGCGCAGGCTGCGGATGTCCTTCACGGAGCGGACAAAAGACAACGCTACGTAATCAATATCGTTCGCCAGTCCAAACTTGAGATCTTCCACATCCTTCTCCGTAAAGGAAGGGACGCTCACCTTTACTCCGGGAAGGTTCATTCCTTTCTTATCCGACAGCACGCCTCCGTTCACCGCCACGCACAAGACATCGGTATCGGTCTTGGATTGAACGGTAAACTGCATTTTCCCATCGTCGACGAGAATTGAGTCTCCGGCCTTGACATCCTGCGGGAGGAATTCATACGTCGTGGAGACAATCGTCGCGTCGCCGAGGATATCCTTCGTTGTGAAGGTGAACGAGGAACCTGTCGGAATTTCAACGCTTTTCTCTTTCAGACGACCGGTCCTGATTTTGGGACCGCTCAGATCCTGGAGTATGGTGATGTGTTCTCCTGTCCGCTTGCACGCCTCCTTCAGGTTTTCAATAACCTGCTTGTGCTGATCACGCGTGCCGTGTGAGAAATTCAGTCGGGCGACATCCATCCCTCCGTCGATGAGCTTCACGAGAGTTTCGACGCTCTGCGAGGCAGGGCCGATCGTGCAGACGATTTTTGTCTTGGCAAAACCTGAAGACACATTCATGTGGCGCTCCGTTTATCTGTGCTGAAACAGGATACAAGCTGCGGCAGAATCTCGCCGGCCGATCCGAGAAGTGTTTCGTGGGCACGGGCAGAGAGGTCCGTGTGTTCACGATTAATCTGGACAACGTACGCTCCGTGGTCGAGCGCGACGTACGGCAATGATGCGGCCGGATACACAACGGCCGATGTCCCGATGCTGAGGAAGATCTCACACCGCCGGGCCGCTTGCTCGGCCAGCGAAAAAGCCTCCACAGGAAGCATCTCGCCGAACCAGACAACATCAGGCCGTATCAAACCGCCGCAAATGGCACACCGCGGTGCCTTTCGCTCCGCATCAGGCAAGGGATCGTCTGCCCGTGCTCGACAATCAACGCAATAACTTCTTTCAATGTTGCCATGCAATTCTATGACCGACCGGCTGCCGGCTCTTCGGTGCAGGTTGTCGACATTCTGCGTCACAAGCGAACAATCGGCGATCAACCGTTCGAGCTCAGCAAGAGCGAAGTGACCTGCGTTGGGTTTGACTTCATGGATAAGCTTTTTCCGGTATGAGTACCATTCCCAAACAAGATCCGGGTTCTTCATGAACGCCTGGAAGTTTGCCAGCTCTTCAGGACGGAATTTCTTCCACAACCCTTCTTCTCCCCGAAACGTCGGGACACCGCTCTCGGCGGAGATTCCTGCCCCTGTCAGGATGCACAGTGACGTGGAGTTGTGCAGCCGGTCGTGTAATTCGCCGGAGATCTTCATCGGACCGGACGCAGGATGAGACACTCGTAGCCGGCGTGTTCGATCACGGCTTGTTCCATGAGCTGGGTCCTGTAACCGCCGTTCAGCCAGAGCGGGATTTGATCGTCATAGTGGCGCTGAAACACCTGTCCCGATTGGCCCGGCGGCGTCACCGATCGGGTGTTGTTAGCGTTCGAAAGATCGAACACCTGCCGGGTCGACGGACCGACGAAATCCTCGTACGGTGCAGAGAGCCGGAAATCTCCTTTGTTGACCGTGGAATGAGACCCGCCGGTCGGAAACGGCCCGACATTGAAAATCCGGCCCAGGACCTCGTGGGCTCCAAAAATGTGCGGAAACACCACCTGGTGGACGTTGCCCCACCGCATTTCCTTGATTTCCATTCCAAGCCGCGTCCGGAGATCCGCGACTCCATCCTGAACGCTCCGCCTGATGATGTCGTTCATCGTTTCGATTTGCGGAGTCCGCACATCGTCGAACCAGGGCGACGTTCCTTTCTTCATCAGCTTTGTAATTGCTGCCAGCGGGATCGTCGCAAGCGTATCATACACGCCGAGCAATTGCGGACCCATTTCATCTTCGAACGTATTGTGGATCATCTTCACGAGAAAAGCCTGGAACAAGGTCGTCGAGACATCATTCGCGCGCATTTCGAAGTTCCAGTTCCGGAAATACGCGAGCGTGGTCTGGACATCAGCGTCCTGCGGTGGATTGCCGTCGTATGCTCTCAAAATAATCGGGACAAGTTCCTGCGCCTGCGGCGAAAACACATCCTGCTGCAGCCGTTGCATATCTTCAACCGAGAAGAACTGTTGATCGCGCAAGATCGAAGTGATCCTTGTGATGCGCCAATCGGGCTCCCATAGATTGGACAAATAGTACGGATAGGAGTCTGAAATGATCTTGTTGTTCGCCGTAGCGATGAAACCGCTCGGCGGATTGAAGGATTGGGGCATCTGCTCGAATGGAACGTACCCTTTCCAATCGTACTCATCCGTCCAACCGGGGAATGGAAGCGTGACGGATTTTGTCTTGCGGATCGGGACGCGCCCGCCGGTGTGATAGCCAATATTTCCGTCCACGTCGGCGTAGACAAAATTCTGCGCTGGAACCCCGAAGTGCCGCAGTCCGTCCAGGAATTCCTTCCAGTTATGTGCACGATTGATCATAGCGAACGCCCGCGCTTCATCGGATTCGTCCTGTCCAACCCAGCGCATGGACAGGAGCTGGTGTGAAAATTGTGCCGCCGCCTCCATGCGATTGATGATTGGTCCCCTGTGTGTCCGGTACGTCGTCAGCAGGACAGGTGGTTCATTCTTGATCAGGATCGTGTCAACCTGCTGCTCCACCGGCCGCCACGTTCCGTTGACCTTGTATCGCGACGGATGCTGAACCGAATCGACATCCTCGACGTAAAAATCTTCGTCGTCAAGCATCGCATTCGTCACACCCCATGCAATTGACTGGTTCCGGCCAATTACGACGAACGGAACGCCGGGAATGGAGGCTCCTTCGACGTTCAGGCCCGGTGCCGAGACGTGCAGTTCGTACCATCGCCCGGGGGCTGAGAACATCAGGTGCGGGTCGTTCGCAAGGATGGGCTTCCCCGTAGTTGATTTTGCGCCGGAGACAACCCACGCGTTGCTCCCCGATTCCATGGCTCCGGATCCAAGCAGGTGCCTGAAGGCCCGATCTGCTTCGAAAAACTCGTTCGCCATTTCGGCGGCATGAGACCCTTCCATTTCCTTCAACACAATGAGCGGGGCACCTTCGGGCCACGATGGAAAAATCTCCGACGCCTTCGCCGCCCCGAGCTTTTCCACAAGTTGTCCAAGCACAATGTCGACCCAGCGGGAATAGTTGAGCTCCCATCCCATGAGCCTGCTGATGAGAATTGAATGTGAGATCGTCCACGGGTCAGGCTCGCAGTTGAGAATATCAAACTCTACCGGGTATTTTCCCTTGTGTGAGGCAATGTAGGCAGAGACGCCGTCAGCGTACGCCTGAAGCCAGGAGCGCGTTGTTTCATCAAGCCGGGACGCGAGATTGTTCGCCTGCTTCGAAAGCCCGAGGGTCCGGAACATTCTGTCGATCTTGAGCGCCGGCTCGCCGAGGATCTCGGAGAGTCTTCCTTCGCCCGCTCTTCGCATCAATTCCATCTGCCAGAGCCGATCCTGCGCATGAACATATCCCACTGCGAAGTACGTATCATAGTCCGAGTTTCCGTAGATATGCGGTACACCAAAGTTGTCGCGATAAATCCGCACATCCGCTTGCACGCCGGCCGCATCGGTTGTACCGGAGGTCTCCGGGTACGATCGGGTGAGAAGATGATAGAAAAACAATGCAAGCGTGATTGCCAGGACGAAAAGCGTTCCTGCTATTCCCAGGATGACTTTGAGCCGATCGTGCATGACGTTAGGACTGAGATGTGCCTTGCAGCATAGGAGCAGAATTTGTCCAATGTAAACAAACTTGCGGGGTCTTGCAAACAGGAGTTGTTTCAGGGACACTGAACCGGGACGCTCGGATTCCGGCCGTTCGTATATTCAAGCCGCCAGCTCTTAACGAGCGCGATACCTCGCCTCACTTGAACTGGGTCTTTGGACGTGCTGCATTGGAAACCGAAGATCGCGCAAACGAGGATAAGCAAAAGGAATCTTGGCTTCATGGGAGGGCTCCACAGGTCCATCATCGAAAGACCAGAATGACAACCCAGCGGAGAAGTGTCTGACACGAACGTCGCGTCACGGGTCGTTTGAGGATCGATGAGTTCGGCGGCATCAGACGCGTCCTGCAGATGCCGTTCAGCTCTCGCCCCTGCTAGGTAAGCAAACGCCCCGACAGCCTGGACCGTCGGGGCGTGAGAGCGATTCGTCATTGCAATGAATATTCAGAATCGATAGGAAAGGGTAATCGTAAACGTGCTGGTATTCACCGATTCAGATGTCTGAGATGGTGGAGCAAGTGCGCCGGACAGGTAGTAATTGTCTCTCAACGTGTCCCACTTGCCAAACACGAGCGAGGCGTTGAGGAGCACGTTTTGATCGACTTGTGCTCCAATGCCGGCGGTGTAGTATTTCTGATCCCGCGATGTCGGGTCTCCCTGGTAGGGAGACGGATTGTAGACGATCCCCCCCCTCAGCTTGAGACCAAGGCTCATCAGCGACACTTCTGCGCCTCCCCTGAGGTTCGTTGTCGCCCGGTAGGTGTCTCTGATCACCCGGTTCTCATCAATCAGGTCCGGGCTCGGATCTG
>DATJQB010000087.1:0-19000 GCA_035506075.1 Bacteroidota bacterium
ATGGAGATGGGAATTGAAATGTACCAACGGATCGTTGAGGAAGCAGTTGCCGAACTCAAGGAACAGGAGTTCGACAAGATGTTCCAGGGAGCAAAGGCCCTTGCCCAGCGACCGGCCGGCGAAACAACCATCGATGCCGATGTCGAGGCTTACATTCCGGATATCTTCATTGAATCGGATTCGGAACGTCTGGACTTCTATAGAAGGTTGTACGGCGTTGCGAACACCGAGGACATTGAATCGATGCGGCACGAGCTCCGTGACCGTTTCGGCGAATATCCCGAAGAGGTCGAGAATCTGTTCGGTGTGGTTGAGCTGAAGACCATTGCATCCGGCGCCGGCTTTGTCAAGGTTGAACTTCAACGGAACCAGCTCTCCCTGTTCTTTCCTTCATCGGAGGAGACTCTCTTCTATGAACCAGAGGACGGCAGCATTTCCCGGTTCCAGCGAATCATGTCGCATATTGCGACAATGCGCCAATACCGTGCGCAGTTGAAACAGGACGGAAAACAACTCCGGCTTCTGGCGATCATCCCGGGAGGATCGGAACCGCGATCGGTGCTCACTGCCGCGAAAGCGCTCCTCCTCTCACTTGCGGCCGTCTCCACAACAACGACAGCGTGATGGCACCCGGAAAGACAAAACAGATCTCGAAGGACGCACTTGCGGCACTGCCGGAGACTCCCGGTGTCTATTTGTTCTATGGATCGCTCGGGGAGCTTCTGTATGTCGGAAAGAGCAAGGCCATTCGCACGCGTGTACGTTCGCATTTTTCAGCAAGGGACGAGCGATGGTTGTGCCGGAAAGTAACGCGCGTGGAAGTTCGGGAGACAGCCGGTGAACTTGGAGCGTTGCTGCTCGAGTCGCAGCTCATCAAAGAGCTCAAGCCCATGTTCAACGTCGCCTCCCGACAGAGGCGCCGGTTGGTGGTTGCGCGCGGAACAACGAACGCCGCGGGTTACACCGTCGTACACCTCGAAGCTGTGGACTATCTCGACGTGCGAAAGTCCGGTCCGATCCTCGGTGTCTTCAAACACAAGACACAGGCAAGAGAATATCTCGATCTCATTGCAAAGGTGCACAGGTTGTGCCCGAAACTTCTCCGCCTGGAAGTCGCACGCGGCTATTGTTTTTCGTATCACCTCGGACAGTGCGGCGGCGCATGCATGGGGGAAGAAGATCCTTCTCTTTATAATGCCCGCGTTGACGCAGCATTTGAGGAGCGGCGGATCAAAGCGTGGCCGTATCCCGGCGGTGTGGTGGTGGAAGAGCGATCGAAGAAAGCAGCCCGTAAAGAATTCTTTCTTATCGACAACTGGTGCCTCGTCGCGAGCATCAGGGTGAATGGTGAGGAGTTTGAAAACGGTGTGCTTGTTCAGCATCGGTTCGACTACGACAGTTACAAGATCCTCCTGAACCACATGGTCAACCCCGAAAACCACGAATCGATCAAGCCGTACGCCAAGAGAGAATTTGAGAAACTCAGGCGCGGTCTTCAAAGCGGCAACACCGACCTGCTCCCGTCTGATCACACGTAAAGTTGTCACGAGCGTTCTTCCTGCCGTGCTTCCCGGCGCGAACCCACGTCCTTCAGTTCTCTTCTCCCCACGCCGAGAGTATCTGGTGATTGAGCACTCTGTCAATTTCCAGATTCGTCTTCCAAAAACCTCATATTTTGGCGGTTTTCGCCACTTTTGAAGATTTTTTTCGATGAAGAAGTTTTTCGGGAACTTCCTTCACATTCAAATGGTTTAAATTTGAAATACTCAAATTTGAGTGTTTCTTTTTCTACGGACTTATGAGCGGACAAGAGATATGAAAACGACAGAGCAGTACGGAAGGAAAGCTGATCTGGCGCTGAGCATGTGGGTCAAACTCGCGCGGGCATCCTCGACGTTTGGCCGCCTCACGGGAAAGGACATCGAGCGTCACGGACTCACGCAGCCGCAATTCGGTGTGCTGGAACTGCTCGGCCACCTGGGTCCGCTAACGATCGGTGATGTTGGAAGGAAAATGCTTGTCACGGGAGGATGCATCACCGTCATCCTTGACAATCTCGAAAAAGACGAGCTTGTCGAACGAACCCGGAGCACGGAAGATCGCCGGGTTATCAAGGTTCAGCTGACGGAAAAAGGAACAAGATTGTTCAAAGACATTTTTGGAAAGCACGCGGAGCGGGTCACTGAACTTGCATCCGTGCTTTCAGAAGAAGAACAGGTCCAGCTTTCGACGCTGCTCAAGAAACTCGGACTTGCATTGAAGGAGGCACAATGACTCAGACCACTCAACCCGAACAGAAATCGCATTACTCACCCGAACGCGTCGGAACCCGCGCTTCGCTCCACGAAGTTCTCGGCAGCAGGAGAAGCCCTCGGGCGTTCTCCGATCGGCCCCTCGCGGCCGGCGAGATCATCAGCTTGTTCGAAGCTGCCCGGTGGTCCCCATCTTCCGTGAATGAACAGCCCTGGAACTTCATTGCGGCGGCAAAAAGCGACACGAAGGCTTATGCTCTCATTGCCGACGCGCTGTCGGAACGAAATCGCCGTTGGGCGATCCAGGCTCCGCTGCTCATCGTTGGCATCGCACAAACGACCTATCTAAAATCGGGAACTCCGTACAACCATGCCTGGTTCGATCTCGGTCAGTCCGTCGCAAACCTCACGGTCCAGGCGACGGCTATGGGCCTCTCAGTTCATCCGATGGGAGGATTCGATGCAGGGCAAATAAAGAAGAGCTTTTCGGTTCCCGATGGGTACGATGCGGTCATTATCCTCGCGGTCGGTCATGCGGAGCGTCCCGAGACGCTGCCCGATGATCTCCGCAGCCGTGAAGAGGCGCCGCGCATGCGGAAACCTCTCGAATCGTTTGTGTTTACGGATACGTGGGGACAGACATCACACCACGTTTCGCAGGAAGGTTTTTCACTTAACTCTCAATCGCCTAACTAAAAGGGGATCTCCATATGCAATCAATAGCATTTTACATCGGCCGGCTGCTACTGGGCGGCTACTTCATCATGGGTGGATTTAATCATTTCAAGATGCTCGATATGATGTCAGGTTACGCACAGTCCAAAGGCGTGCCGAGTCCGAAGGCGGCCGTCGCGTTCAGTGGAATGCTCCTCTGGATCGGCGGGCTGAGCATACTCCTCGGCATATTTCCAACGGTTGGAGCGCTGGCTCTTGTTCTCTTTCTCGTTCCCGTCACATTGATGATGCACGCGTTCTGGAAGGTCCAGGATGCCCAGATGAAGATGGGCGAGACGGTGAATTTCATGAAGAACGTTGCGCTGCTTGGCGCGGCCCTGCTTTTGCTTTCGATTCCGCAGCCATGGTCAACGTCATTGTTCTGAGTCAAAACCGCTGTAACTGATGAACCAATGATTTATGTAGTTCACTTGAGAAGAGAGGGAGGCGCTCATGGCGCAGTACATGATCGACATTCAAATTCCAAGCAACCCGGACAGGGAATTCTTTGAGCTCATCCCTGCCCAGCGCACGCACATCGACAGGCTCATGGAACAGGGGATCGTGATGTCGTACAGTCTTTCGCTCGACCGGTCGCGTCTCTGGGTGACCATGAATGCCGCATCGGAGCGTGAAGCTGTCGAGACGCTGGCTGCGTTTCCCATGTTCAGATATTTCGAGCCGACGATCTATCCGATGATGTTTCACATGACTTCGTTGATGTCGCAGTTGAAGGTTTCTCTCAATTAAGGATGCGGCGATGAGAGATGGCGCACAGGGAACAGGCGAGACGCAGTCGAACGATGTGAGGCGTCTCCCCGATTCGCTTACAGTACAGGCGGCACATCTGCGTGTTCCCGACCTCGAACGGTCCCTTGAATTCTACCAGGGCCTCCTCGGCCTGGTTGAGTTGCATTCCTCGGGCGCATCCTCGACGCTTGGGCCGGTTGGGAGTTCTACTCCCCTCCTTCAACTCACGGAGGATGTTCAGGCAACGCCACGGGCCCGCCGGTCACCCGGACTTTTTCACCTGGCACTCCTCTACCCAACCCGCAAAGACCTTGCGGCTGCATTCAAGCATCTTTATGTTCAGCGCTGGCCTTTTCAGGGTTTCGCGCACCACGGCGTCAGCGAGGCTCTTTATCTCGCCGATCCGGATGGCAATGGAATCGAGTTGTATCGTGATCTTCCAAGGGGTGCCTGGCCGTACAAGAACGGGGAATTACAGATGGTCACAGATCCGCTTGACCTGGAAGATCTTCTTTCGGAGCTGAGCGGCAACGATCATGACGATCGCCTGACGTCCGGCGGTATGTCCATCGGCCACATTCATCTCCAGGTTTCAAACCTGCAGAAGACGGAGACATTCTACCACTCCCTGCTTGGTTTCGATGTTGTTCAACGATCGATCCCCGGCGCCCTGTTTATGTCCGCCGGCGGCTATCATCACCATATCGGCGCCAACGTATGGAACAGCCGCGGCGCAGGTCCGCTTGACGATACAGGTCTCGGGCTTACACAATTTCAGCTGAGTCTGGGAAGCGTGTCGGCACTGAACGATCTCAAAAACCATCTTCGCTCGATGGGACGTGTGGCCGTGGATACAGAGGACGCATTTGTGGTCGTCGACGACGACAATATTCGAATATCAATAACACCTTAATCATCCATTCACAATCATCTCGTATCAGGAGGTTGTATGAGTCGTTTCAGAATTCTCTTCCTCATGACGGCGCTTGTCGCCTCATTGGGGTTTGCCCAGAAGACCGGGTGGAATCTCGACAAAGCTCACTCGAGCATCGGGTTTTCAATCAAGCACATGGTGATCTCGGACGTCACCGGCAATTTCAAAGACTACGACGTCAGCTTCAAATCGGAGAAGAGCGACTTCACCGACGCGACTGTTGACGCGTCGATCAAGGTGGCGAGCATCAATACAGACAACGACAAACGCGACGCTCACCTGCGAACGGATGACTTCTTCAACGCGGAGAAATTTCCGTTGATCACATTCAAGAGCACCTCGTTTGAAAAGGTCGGCGAGAACAAGTACAAAATTACAGGCGACCTGACGATCAGGGACGTGACGAAGAAGGTCACATTTGACGCAACCTATAACGGCTCGATCAAGGCTCCCTGGGGTGCTACGATCTATTCCTGGAAGGCAGTCCTCTCCATCAATCGCTTTGACTACGGACTGAAGTGGAACAAAGCCATCGAGGCCGGCGGTTTGATCGCCGGAGATACCGTGAACATCACGCTCAATCTGGAGCTCAACAAGCCGTCAGCGTAAGGGATGCGTGAAGGGGATGGACACGAACGACCTTCGTGACCACCCGTGAAGGAGTGTGCGGCAGCTGGCACCAGACGCGTAAAAGCCCGCCCGGGAATCCCGGACGGGCTTTCTTGTTTCCACAGCAATCAACGTCAAACCTTGATGACGAGGTTTCCCTTGTACATTGCGTATGCAATCAGATAGAGGAAAAGCATGAACGCCACCGAGTGGAGGAAGGAAGCGAACATTGGATCCCCGATCGGGAGGAAGAACGTCTGGTAGTACCACGTTTTGAAGGAAATCATGGTGCCATCCGGGCCGGCCCACTTGATGAGACTCGTCATCCTTCCGATGAAACCCGCCAGGAAGAACATTGAAATTGCATTCAGGCCGTAAATCTCAAACGGCTTTGTCCACTTCTTGTATCCCTTCACATCGATCAGCCAGTAGCAGAATGCGAACACGTTGAGCGCCATGCCCGCCATGAACACCGAATACGAGCTCGTCCAGAGATTCTTGTTGATTGGGAGCCAGTTGTCCATGAGCAGTCCCATGAAGATGAGGGCGCTGCCGGAGACAAACATCCATGCAGTCTTCTCTTCCTGCGTGCGTTTCGAGCGAATGAAATGTCCGGTCAGGACACCGAAGAGCGTCGTGGCGATGGCCGGAAGCGTACTGAAGATTCCCTCCGGATCGAACCCGGGAGCCGGAGCGCCGGACCACGTGTGTCCGCTCAGTACTGTCGAGTCGATGAACCAGGCAAGACTTCCCTTTGGTTCGAGGATTCCCGCACCAAAGCCCGGCACCGGCACGGTCTTGATGAGAATCCAGTAGACAACAAGAAAGATCACTGTCCATCGCACTTGCCAGATCGTGCTTGCATAAAGCACGATGATCGAGGCGATGAAATAGCAGATCGCTATTCTTTGAAGGACGCCCGGGAGTCTCCACGTTGCAAATGCAAATTGATGTCCGAAGATGAGACCGAACGGAAACCCGTTCAGAAAGAGACCGATCGCGAGGATCGTCAGTGCTCGCTGGAAGGCGTGCAGCATCAGCTTGTTGCGGTCGGCTCCCTGTTCTACGCGCTTCGACATCGAGAACGTCATCGCGACGCCGACAATCCAGAGGAAGAAGGGGAAGATAAGATCGGTAAAGGTCCAGCCGTTCCACTTTGCATGCTCGAACGGAGGATAGATATTCGACCAGCTGCCGGGATTGTTCACCATCATCATGCCGGCAACGGTAGCGCCGCGGAAGACGTCAAGCGAGAGAAGTCGGCCGCTGGTTTTCGACGGAGTTGGTTGTGACATTGAGTGCTCCTTTTGATAAACGATCTGGCTCGGCGAAGGGAGTGTTTCTACCCCCACGATGTTCCGGAGCGAAGAAAGACGACGATAATCCAACCCAACAGAAGCGCGAGGACGATAAAGATCCGGAGTTTTTTGTCAGAGGACATTCGGTTCAACGGTTGTGTGAGTGTGGAGAAGATAGGTACTTTTGGGTGGACAAGCAAAAGGGTGAGCACGACACAGAAGGCCGAGTGACAATTACCGGGCTATTTGGACGCAAGTTCAAGAAGCTTGGCAATAAGGAGTGGTGGATCGAACTGCATTCGCATCGAAATGAAAAAGCGTCCGATTTCCTTCCCGCCGGTGTCAAGGATGATAACCTCCCTCATTCCGGTTTTCGGCGACGCTCCAACCTGTTGCAGGAGTTTTTCTTCTCCGACATTCCCCCTGACGAGGAGGGTCGGCACAAAATGTTTGTCGATCGCATCGGCAATCCCTTCATCTCCCACAAGTTGATTCGCCGCCTCAATGTCGTCTCCCGACTGCAGGATGAGCACCATGATCTTCCGTTTCTGATCAACCGCGATCTGCCTGGCCTTTGCCATGTCGGGCCATTGGAGCAGTTGCACGCCCGCCGAGTCGCTCAGCCATCGCACCAAGGTCGCGGTTGGAACGAACCCGACAAAGCGTTTACGCTCTTTTCCGGACGGGCTGAGGACGATGTATGTCGGATAGGCTTTGACACCCATCCGCATCCGAATTGAGTCTCCTTCCAGACCGTCGTCGCCGTTGATTTTTGCCGCAACGTACCGAGTGGAGAGAATGCTTTTGACGGAGTCATTCGGAAATACCTGCCGGTCCATCATCTTGCACGGGGCGCACCATTCGGCAAATACATCCATGAAGATCGGCTTGTTCAATCTCAGGGCCTCCTCCTTCGCCTCCCTGAAGCTGAGCCATTTCACGGATTCGGGAGCCGGCCAGTACTGGATCGCGAGCGCGGCGACGACGAACAGTCCGCCGGCAATGGCGCTCCATTTCGCATATGTCGTATCGCGCTGGTTCACGTGTTATTCCGATCCCTTGTCGATCTGGATTCTCGTAATGCTCCAGAATGCGAGTGCGAAAATGACGGCTGTAGCTCCCAACCCCAGCAACAGATCGGCGTACGGCAGTTGAATGCCGCCTGCAACCGCGTCAATGCTGCTGCCAAAACCAGGAGGGTAGAGCCACTCCCTGAGGATCGTCGCCCAGTGTTCTGACCAGTAGAACTTGCCGAGGAAGCCGGAGATCATTGCAGATGCCATTGCCCAGAATCCAAGCACAACAACGTTGAACGCGCCGGGAATCCAGCAGGAAAGAAGCGTCATCAACGCGAGGATCTGCGCGGCATGCAAGAAGAACAGTACATGGATTGCCACGATGCGCAGGAAGTCCCATTGCACCGTTCCATTGTAGATGAACGCAGCAAACAAGATATTCGGAAGCACACCCGCGATCAGGAGTGAGAGGAGAATTGATGTGTAGACAGCGGAAAGTTTAATGAGCAGGTACTGCTGACGCGTAACGGGGCGGATCAGGAGCGTTCTCAACCAGCCCTCTTTCACATCGGCGGCGACGACTGCAATGGCGAGCAACGATGCGGCGAGCGGAACGACGAGCGTGTTGTTGGCAGTAACTGCCATTTTGACCACATCATACGGCTTCGCGAATTTCGATGTGAAGTAGATCGTGACCGCCGAGAGGAGGAGCAGTCCCAACGGAACAAATGCAGCAGCGACAGTGAGTTGTCGTCTCAACTCGACCTTATATAATTTCCATAAGGCCGGCTTCATGACGCCTTCCTTTCGACGAGATGCTTCCGGAACGATTCCTCGAGGAACCCCGATGGTGTCCCTGCGAGAGTATGGTCGGCAACGAGCGCTCCATCCAGGATGAACAACACGCGATCGCACACGTGTTCCACTTCCGTCAGGTTGTGCGAACTGAAGAAGACCGTCGTGTGCTTCGCTTTCTGCTGCATGAGAAACTCCCGCAGCTCGAAGACGGAAGGAGGATCAAGTGCTGCCGTTGGTTCATCCAGAAAGACGACCTTCGGTGATCCCACAAACGCAACCGCCAGTTCGATCTTCTGACGCATCCCCTTCGACAGCGCGGAGAGTGTGCGCTGGGCTGCATTCATCAGGTTGAAGTGTTTCAGAATTCCGTCCACCTCATCCTTGGGAGAGAGGTTGCCTGCCAGCATGGCGTGGAGTTCCAAAAAAGCACGGGTGGAGACAACATTCGACCGGAACTGTGAATCAGCCTGGTAGCCGATGAATCGCCGAACACTCAAGTCCTCCGGGTGACTGCCGAGTATGGAGACCGTCCCCCCTTTGTCCGCATTGAGGAATCCCAGCAGGATCCTCAACAATGTCGACTTCCCCGCTCCGTTCGGACCGATCAGACCCACGATCTCCCCCTGGGCAACGCTGAAGCTCACGCCATTCAACGCGGCGACAGCGTTTTTCGATCGGGGGTTGTAGGTCTTGCTGATGTTATCCGCCTGAAGAGCTACCTGCTGCGATTCCATGCCGGATGCAAAGTGAGTGTAATGAGTTGGGAACGAAAATACGGATGAACATTCCGATAGTCAAGAACGGGAATGACTGCCGTCGTTCCGCGCTGAGCCCCTAAACAGGCTCGGCGTGGATGGTGAACCGACGCACCAGAGGAAAAGCCTGATACAGCTGCGACTCAACCTGTGTGATGATCTGATGCACCTCAGCCACGGTCTTTGAATGGTCGAGCCGGCAAGTCAGTGTTACGTGCAGATGCGGAGCATGTTTCAACACCGTGATGTCGCTGCACTCGCGGATCTGGGGTTCACGCAGGACGAGCTTCTCGATTTCGCGGCACAGGTCCTCTTCTTCCGCCGTCGCGTGAAGAAGCTCGCCGGTATCGGTGAGCGACTCTTCGAGGTGGATGGTGATTTTGCCGATGGACCCGACCTCGCGCCGGATTTGCGCCTCGATCTCCTCGGCGACCTTGTGCGCATCAACAAATGATCTGTCCTTGCCGTACTCCACATCGAAGTCGATGAAATACTTTCCTTCCGACTGATGCACTTCGAGGTTGTGGGGAGCTCCGAGTCCCTTGTCCATGACGATCATCCTCACGTTGTCGAGGATGGTTTCTCCCTGACCTTTCATCGGTTCGGCGTGCACGGTTACATCGGCCCCAGGCTGGACGGCATGCACAGCCATTTCGATTTCGTCCATGACGTGATGCGCCCGCTCAAACGGGAGTGTACGGCTGACCCCGACGATAACGTCGACGAAAATGCGGGCACCGGAACCGCGGACCCGCATGGAGCGAAGTTCCTCCACACCGTTCACAGACCGGATCGACTCAGCCACACTGTTCGTCAGGCCTTCGGGCACCCGGTCCATGAGGGCATCGATCGTGCGCCGTCCGAGCCTGTAACTGACAAACAGCACGAGGATGGCGACCACAAGTGCCGCGATCGAGTCGACGCTCGAGTAACCGAGCGAGACACAGACAAGTCCGCCCAGGACCGTCAACGAGGTCCAGATATCGCTTGAGAAATGAAGGGCGTCGGCTTCGAGCGCCTGGCTTCGGTGTTTCTTCGCAACTCTGCTCAGGGCCTTTGAACGCGAAAAATCGACGATCATCGACACGATGACGACGCCGTACGCCCAGGCGGTCGCATCGACATGCTGGGCATGTACCGCCAGCCGCTCCACAGCCTCCCAGATGATCCAACCACACGTCAGCAGCAGAAGGATCGTCTCGAAGAGCGCCGAAACGTTCTCCATCTTGCCGTGACCGTACTGGTGATCCTCATCGGGGGGCTTGTCGGAGACTGTCACAGCGAAGAACGTGATCAACGCTGCAAGCAGATCAAGTCCCGAATGCGCCGCCTCGGAGAGAATGCCCAGGCTG
Source organism: Bacteroidota bacterium (assembly GCA_035506075.1). Classification (GTDB taxonomy): domain Bacteria; phylum Bacteroidota; class Ignavibacteria; order UBA10030; family UBA10030; genus UBA9647. The sequence goes on from DATJQB010000087.1 coordinate 10,479, forward strand.
TTCGTTGTGAGACCGACGGTGAGTTTCATCCCGGTAAGAAACACGGCCGCGATGACAGAGCTCAGCGCTATGTTTCTTTTCTCACGTATCGCTTCTGGATTCATTTCCGGATCTGTTCAAATGTGAGCGTGCCGATGGGATAGCTGCGCCAATCTCCGTAATCGAAGTGCCACCATTCAACGTCGAACACCCTGAACCCTTCCGCCTCCATTGCGTTCCTCAAGAGCAGCCTGTGCCACCGTTGCAGTGATGTCCCGCCGGGATAGCCCGGATATGCGCGGTGCGAGAACTCGTCATAGCCGCTGACCATCTCGATCGGCTCGCCGGTCTTCATATCGTAGAGTGAGAGATCCACCGCACATCCCCGATTGTGGCGCGATCCCTTCGCAGGATTTGCGACAAAGTCCTTCTGGCGTTCCGGCGTAGCATCCCAGAACATCTTGGTGACGTACCATGGACGATAGGCATCGTGGATGAGCAATCCGTATCCGAGCTTTGCGAGCGCCTTGTGCGCGCGCAACAGTGCCTCGGCTGCCGGACGCTGAAGGAAAGCCCGGGCCTGAGAATAGAACTGCGCCCCCATGAAGTTGTTTGTCGTTGCGTAGCGTACGTCCAGATGGATGGTCGAATCAAGTGTTGTCAGCTCGACGAGATCGAACTTCCTGAACGTACCGGATTCCTGCGGAGGAGCGGCTGCAAGCGCTTCTTTTCTGAGGACCTCGATGGGCTTGAGAGGATTGATCCGGAATGACCCTTCCTTGCCTGAGCTGTAAACAATTCGCCGGTACACTGTGCGGGCCAGTTCAAGGGAAGATCCATCGCCCGACGTGTCTCGGCGGAAAAGGCATCGGCGTGATCCATCTGCCATGGGAGGAAAAATGTCGAAACCGTCGTTCCCGTCAGGCTTCAGATGATATGATTGTTTGGAGTCGATCAGAAACTGCAGCACACCGGAGCGTTCGAGCACTGATATCGTGTCCGTCCCAAGGGAATATTCACCGATGAGTCTTTTCCACTGCGGGGGAACATCAGCCGGCCTTCCGTTGAGCGAGAGGTCTCCCGGTGCCTGGCTGAGGGATGTCTGCCAGAGAATTGCCAGCAACGCGCAGAGCCGGAGCGCGAACGTCGTCCGACGCACCTGATTGAGCTGGATGTGAGGATGGGGCATCATCAGTCGGTAGTATGTCTCAAATACTGTTTGATGTTCGCGGGATCAGCCGTCTGTCATCAGCGATTGTCCCGCTCGGTCGCCCGGAGCAAGACGGCAGTCAGAACTTGAGCACCTCCCGCATCCGGAGGAGCAACGGCTGAATTTCCCTGTCCCAGTATTGCCACGTATGGCCTCCCGGGGTTTCGTGATATTCGTACGCCGCGCCATAGGTGCGGAGAAGATCGGTAAAGGCCCTGTTGGCCGGAAGAAATGTTCTGTAGCCGTCCTGTGTACCGATCGCCATATAAATGTACGGCAAAGAATCTTTTGATGTCTGGCGATAGAGAAGAAACACATCGTGGGCATTGCGAATTCCGGTCGTTTTTTCGCCGAATGCCTTCTTCAGGCTTGGCAGTAACGCCCGTTCAGCGGGCCTCGTCGTGTCGTTCATTCCTCTCGGGAATGCGATCGCCCCGCTGAGAGATCCAAGGAACGCGTAGTGGGTTGGATGTCGCAGGCCGAGCATGAGGGCACCGTAGCCACCCATTGAGAGACCCGCAATCGCCTGACGGGTCGTATCAACAGAATACATCGTTTGAATGTACTGCGGGATGTCTTTGACGAGGTATGTCTCAAACTGGTCATTCTGCTCGGTAAACGAATTGATGTACCAGGAATTTTCGGCATCCGGCATGACGATAAGAAGCGGAAGTTCCCTGGCGTATTCCTGCAGCCGCGAATGCTTCAACCAGTCCTCAGGCCCTCCTGTATAGCCGTGAAGCAGATAGAGCACAGGGTAGCGCTTCATCGGATCATAGTGTGCCGGCACGAGGACAGACAGTTTTTTTGTCCGGCCGAGACTTGGCATGAAGAAACTGTCGACACGGACAAGCGGTTGTGCCACCGCCTGTGCCGCGGCAAGGAACGTGATCGTGAGAAGAACAGCGAACGTTTGACGAGGATTCGATCGTTTCATAGTCGTGAATGTATGTGATGGTTCAGAGCATCCCGTATTTTTTCCTGAGAAACCACTCGACTGAAAACAGTGCAACAAGAAGCCCGAGCATCCAGGAGGTGTTCCAGAGCTCCATGCTTCGCGATTGGCGGACGTCCCTTGGGTGAAAACCATTCAGGGAAGCAAGATCACGCGGAAGCCTCTCAAGGTCGCCGGGATCAAGATATCGTCCTCCCGTGCGCGTCGCAATCTGCTGAAGCAGATCCTTGTTGGCTTTTGTATCAAGGAATTCAACATTTAAGCCGCCGACAGAGAACGAACCATGTTCCTGCCCAAGTTGGCGTCCGCCGGCTGTAACATTCGCGTTGTACGTGTAGTCACCTTCCGGCAGGGAGCCGAACGCCCCTTCGAATCTTCCGCTGCCAAGCGAAGAAAGTGTCAGCTGATTCGTCTCGTTCTTTGTGCTCACGGCGAGCGATACTTCCGCATCGTCGATCGGTTTGAAATTCTCATCATAGACTTGCGCGGTAAATTCCACCGGCTCCGATCCGCCGAACAGCTCTCGCGTCGGACGCACCTGGAGGGGCTTTTCATCGTCCCGCGTCACAATCCATCGGACGCCGTTGCTGAAAAGATTGTCGAGCAGCCGCTCCGAACCCGGGATTCCGTCTGAATAGCTCTTCCATCTCCACACTCCATAACAGAGCAGTGCGACGGATTTCTGACGATTCACATTGCGCTCAAGCAGCAAAGGCTCCGCTGCAGGCTGTGATTGCCCGCGCACCGTTGCAAGCACGATGTCCTCAGGTTTGGACCTGAACGGTTCATCGGGTATGAAGACGGGCGGGAGTTTCGCCCAGACATCCCAGGATGACGTGACTCGCAGAATCGGATTATTGCGCTGATTCTCAAGTGCCGCGAAAAAAGCCTGTGTTTCCGTCCCGGATTTTGCGGGAACGTTGAACGGCAGAAAATCCTGCAGCCGCACGAGTTTCCCAATGTCCGTCATGCGACTCAGAACGAAGAATATCCCCTTGCCGCCCGCAGCCGCAGCGATGATTGATTGGATTGTAGGGGCCGTGCTTCTGACACCTGGAAATCCGACAAGAACAATGCAGTCCGCCTGGTGCGTCTCCTGATCGGTCAACACCCCTTCGTAGAACTGACCGTTTCCTCTGTCGATGAAGCTTCTGACTTCCACATTGGGATCATCCTGCAGTGCACGCCGGATTGCCGATACGTCAGGACTTGGAGCGCCGGAAACCAGAAGCACGCGCATCTTGCTCTTGAGGACCTTCACAAAGAACACGGATGTGTTATTCTGTTCGCTCACTTCGTCAGGCAGCCGGGACACTTCCACGCTCAGTTTCTTCGTTCCCTCGGCATCCGGCGTAAACGCCAGCGGAACATCATATTCCCGGACACCGGGTTCAAGCTGAATGGTACGGCGATCGAGCACCGTTCCCTTCTCCACGAGCGTCACTTCGACGCGCTCGTCCTTCATCCCTGAACTTTTCACGGTCGCGCTGACAGGGACTTTGTTCCCGACATACGTGACTGCATTCGCGAGAACTTTCTGCACCATAACATCGCGCGGCTCCGCTGTGTCGCCGATTCCAACCGTGAACACAGGGACCCCTGTTTCCTCCGCTTCAAACAGCGGACTCGCTCCGCTTGTAGAGTTGCCGTCGGTGATGAGCAGCACTGCCTGGAGATTTCTCTCAGCGCTTTGTTCCCTCAGTTCCCTCAGCGCTCCGCCGATATTAGTTCCTTCTCCCCTGAACGATACAGAGTCGTGCGAGAGCGATCGAAGGAGATGAAGTTTTGTGTCGAAGACCCCGTACTGCAATGCTCCTGTTTCTTCGATTGTTTTGAATGCGGGAGCGTCCAGGGTCTTCAGGAGCATTTCCTTCCTGTCCCCCGTCTTGTCGCGAATCGTCATGCTCCTCGATTGATCGACGAGAACCGCGAGCACCGGTTTGTCGTTGTGGTGAACTATGAGGGAGAGCAACGGCTCGCCGATGAGGAGAAAAAGAAGGAAGAGAGCGACACTTCGCACGACCATCAACGCACCCCGTACCGCGCGTGACACGGGAGGCACCGTGACATGGTACGCAACAACACCCAGCACGCCCGCCGCCGCGGCAGCGAGCAGAAGCATCACGCTTGGAAACGTTGCGGTAAGATGGAGATCAGGCATCTCGTGCGGCAGTTGTCAGATCGTACGGTGTGTTATTTAAGGTAGAGGATTTTTCGGGTTGCAGAAGATTCGGAGGACACAAGACGGCAGAAGTACACGCCGCTTGGAGCCTGCAATCCGCCGTCACCTACGGTGCCGTTCCATTCGAAGTAGTTCGCTCCGACATGTGACTTCCCCTTGTACAACGTCCGGACGCGGCGCCCGAGAATGTCGTAGATCGCAAGATCAATTTCCTGCTGGCCGGGAGCATCGACGACGATCGTTGTGGTGCCGTTGAATGGATTCGGGTAACTATTGTACATGATGAACTGCGACGGCAGACCGTCGCCTCCCAGCGACCCGACTGCCTGAGACGCATCGAGAAATCCCCAACCGTAGAAGTTATTTGGATACGACTGGGTTCTTGCTGTTCCGTCGGAGTACTTCTGGGTCGTGCTCAGCATGCGAGCCCGAACCTGCATCGGCGTGAGGGTCGGGTTGGCCGAGAGAACGAGCGCCGCCACGCCGGCAGCCAGTGGCGTTGCCGCTGAGGTGCCCGTGAAATACGAAATGTATCCGGAGTCGCCGTACGCTGCGAAATCATTGACGCCAGGGGTTACGACCTCCGGTTTGATGCGGCCGTCGTAGGTCGGCCCTGTGAGACTGAATGATGCAAGCGGACCATCAACATAGGTGGCGCCAACAGCGATGATGCTGTCTGCGTCCGCCGGCGCGTTCAGGGCAAGCTGTCCGTCCGTCCTTCGCACGGTAGCGCCGCTCGTGTTCCCCATGGCTGTCACGACAACAACACCCTTCCTGGCTGCAATGCGGGCCGCCTTGGATGTAACAGCAGTCTTTCCATCCATATCGGGCCATGTGTACCAATCGCAGTAGCCGAGCGAGCTTGAGGTGACGTCCACGCCGAGCCGCTCCATCCATTCGAGCGCCTCGGCGTACAAATCCTCTTCCAGTTGAATCTCGACGCTGTCAATTTCCGTCTTCGCGAGAATGAACGACGCTCCGTACGCCACACCGATCAGGTGCCCGCTGAAGAACCCACCGATCTCGGAGAGTGTCGACTCGCCATGATTACCCTGGGTGAGATACTCGCCGGGTGCACGTGACGTATTGGAATCCCGCTGAACAAAATCGTACTCCGCCACGATCGACAGGTTTTTCAGGGCGGGATGTGTCTGGTGGAAGTTGAACCCATCGTCCAGCACACCGACGATCACGCCGGAACCGTTCACCCCTTTTGCATGAACGCCGGGCACATTGAGCGCGTTGAGCTGTGCGTACGATTCACCATAGTCAAATGACGTTGTACCCAGACGCTTCAGTTGGGGCGCCTGCAATTGAGAGGCTTGATCTTGCAGCTGACGTGTGTAGACGCGCACGGGAGAAACGGATTCCACAAATGGAAGTGCAGCCGCCGAGACCCGCTGGTCGGGTGTCAGCTCTGCCGAGACGGCGTTCAACCAGCGCGACGTCGCACGAACGGTGATTCCGCGCGAGCGCAGCTGATCGATGTAGGATGGGTTCACCGGCAGGTCGAGCTCATCGATGAGTCTCTCCGCGGGAAGCACCTTACTCCTGCGCCACAACGCCCGCTCCGAAATCCCGAGTGATGCGGCGTCCGCTTTCCCGAGTGAGACTGCGGGCCCGCGGTCATGAAAGGTGATCCAGTAGCGCTGTTGTTGTGCGTGGAGTGATGCAATCAATACGGACAGGAGGAATCCGGCAAGTACGAAATGACGGAAGCGAACACGTGAAGAACCCGGGGAAGAGATCGAGCGGGCCTCCCGCAACAGCTTGAGCATAGGTGCGTGCCTCATCGATCCTCCGGCTGCAGCCAGTTCACGACGCCGACTCGGCAACGAGCCGTTCGATGATGTGTATCGGCGATACGCCTTCCGCTTCGGCATTGAAGCTTGTGACGATCCTGTGACGCAGGACAGGTGCGGCGAGCGCCTTGATGTCATTGATATCAGGTGTGTGCCTGCCCGAGAGAATTGCCCGGGTCTTCGCGCCAAGAATGAGGTACTGAGAAGCCCGGGGTCCTGCACCCCATCGAATCCAGCTCTTGACGAACGCGGGCGCGGAGGACGCTGACGGCCGGGTACGATCGACAAGCGTTACTGCATATTCGATGACGTTGTCTGCCACAGGCACCCGACGCACAAGATCCTGGAACTCGATGATCTGGCTTGCAGACAGAATGCGTTTGAGGTCGGGTTTGTACGGACTGGTTGTGGATTTGACGATCGCCACTTCTTCCCTGAACGAAGGATATTCCAGCCAGAGGTTGAACATGAACCGGTCAAGCTGGGCCTCCGGAAGAGGGTACGTGCCTTCCTGCTCGATGGGATTCTGTGTCGCGAGGACAAAGAACGGCTCCTGCAGCGTATACGTCTGGCCCGCGGCAGTAACGTGATGCTCCTGCATCGATTCGAGCAATGCAGCCTGTGTTTTCGGAGGCGTGCGGTTGATTTCGTCAGCAAGAACAATGTTGGCGAACACCGGACCATGAACAAACTTGAACGCCTTCTGTCCGGTTCCGACGTTTTCTTCGATAATCTCCGTCCCCGTGATGTCGCTCGGCATCAGATCCGGCGTGAATTGAATGCGGCTGAATTTCAGATCGAGAGCTTCAGACAGGGTCTTAATGAGCAGGGTTTTTGCCAGGCCGGGAACACCGATGAGAAGACAATGGCCGCGCGAAAGGAGAGCGATGAGCAGGTGTTCGATGACCTGGTCCTGACCCACGATGACCTTCGCGATTTCGGTCCGTATGTCGTTGTATGCCGTGGAAAGAGCAGATACAGCTTTGACGTCATTCATGCCGGTCAGTGTCCCTGATGGTAAGGGGGGACTCGATGCGTTCGTTTCTCCGGTCAATCCGGCGTTACAGCCGCGGTTCCCACCAGATGCTTTTCTTCAGTTCTTCGACCCATTCGTTGTTCAGGCGGTTGCGCTTCATGTAGAGGGCCATTTGTTCAATGCGCCTGTAGTCGTCTTTGAGATTGACGGAGTGCGCCTGCGTTCTCTTCTTCAGCAGGACGATCTGATAACCGTACGATGCTTTCAGGGAAACGCGGTGCGGTTGGCTGATTTCTCCCGGCTTCAGATCTTTGACAACGGGGGCAAAGTCAGCTTCAAGCTGATCGATTGCCACAGTTCCAAGATCGCCGCCGACCGACTTTGTTTCATCGTCCTCGGAATACTTCCGTGCGAGTTCGGCAAACGATTCCCCTTTCAATGCTCGCTCGCGGATCTCGCGCAACTTGACAACTGTCGCCGTATCACTTGCGGGTCCGCGTTCGATGCGAAGCAGGATATGCCGCGCATGGACCGATTCGCCGCGCCGCTCCATCAACTGAACGAGGTGATAGCCGAACTCCGTCTTGACGATCGGGGATATTTCTTTTTCCTTCAGCGCGAAGACGGCTTGTTCAAATTCCGGCACAAACACCACGCCGCGCTTCGCCCATCCAAGATCTCCTCCTGCTGATGCGCTCCCATCCTGAGAATATCGTCGTGCAAAATCCGCGAAATCACCCCCGGCAACAATGCTGTCGCGGATTGCCTGGAGCTTTCGCCGCGTCAGTTCCTCGTACATCGAGTCCGGCTTTGGCACAATGAAAATGTGGCTGAGGTCAAGTTCTTCCGGTACTTTCGGCAAACTGTCTTTGTATGTCTCGAAAAACTCCTCCACTTCCCTTTTCGCAACCTGGATGTTTGCTTCGCGCTGCTGGCGAACACGCTGAATCAGCAGCTGCTTCCGCATTTCAGGTCTGTACTCCCGCTTCATGCGGGCGATCGGCTTACCGTACATTTTCTCGAGAGCCTGTTCCGAACCGGCCTGGCGGACGAAGTTCTGGAATTGCTGATCGAGCATCCGCTGCACTTCGTCGTCTGTCACATTCACACTATCGATGATCGCCTGGGCAAGGACAAGCTTGTCTGCGATGAGGCCATCCAGTATCTGTTTGCGCAGGCCCGGCGTTTTCGGATCGATCCTGTTCTGAAGGGCGATATATGAGAGCCGCTCCTGCAGATCTGCTTCGGTGATGATCTCCTTGTCGACAACAGCCACGATACGGTCGACGACTGTTTGTGACATCAATCGCCCTGCTCCTGTCACGAGGGCAAGAAGCACCAGCGCCAGTTGTGCAGACTTCAATACGTGTCGTCCCTTCATAGGGAACTTCTCCTATCTCGCACTATTCGATGAACTC
>DATJQB010000088.1:0-2501 GCA_035506075.1 Bacteroidota bacterium
GTGAGCACCGATCGCGGTTCCGATCCTCCCGGGATGATCGCCAGAAGCCGGAGTTGTTTTCCGTCCTGTTTCAACTGCGCACGGTATTGGCGCATTGTCGCAATATGCGACATAATTCGCTGGAACCGGGAAACGCTGCCGTCCTCTGACTCATAAAAGCGAGTCTCCTCCGATGAAGGAAAGAACAGGGAAAGCTGGTTCCGTTGAAGTTCAACCTTGACGAAGCCGGCGCCGGATGCAATGGTCTTCAGCTCAACTACACCGAACAGATTCTCGACCTCTTCGGGGTATTCGCCGAAACGGTCACGGAGTTCGTGCCGCATCGACTCAATGTCATCGGTGTTCGCAACGCCGTACAACCTTCTATAGAAGTCCAAGCGTTCCGAATCCGATTCGATGAAGATGTCCGGAATGTAAGCCTCGACATCGGCATCGATGGTTGTTTCGCCGGCCGGTCGCTGGGCAAGAGCCTTTGCTCCCTGGAACATTTTGTCGAACTCCTGTTCCTTGAGCTCGGCAACTGCTTCCTCAACGATCCGCTGGTACATTTCAATTCCCATCTCCATGATGAACCCCGATTGTTCCGCTCCCAGCAGGTTTCCGGCACCGCGGATCTCGAGATCGCGCATCGCGAGGTTGAATCCGGATCCAAGCTCGGTAAATTCCTGGATGGCCTGAAGCCGGCGCAGCGTCAGGCGGGGGAGGCTGGAAATGGGAGGCGTTAACAGGTACGCATAGGCTTGCTCGTTGGAGCGGCCGACGCGGCCACGAAGCTGATACAATTCAGCAAGCCCGAATCTGTCGGCCCGGTTGATAATGATCGTGTTGACGCTCGGGATGTCGATGCCGGACTCGATGATCTTTGTGCAGAGAAGCACGTCATATTTCTTTTCGAGAAAATCCATCATGGCTTTCTCGAGCTCGTGTCCCTTCATTTGTCCGTGTGCGACGTGGAATCGTGCTTCCGGGATCTTCGTGTGCAGCAGGGAGAGAATCTCGTCGATGTCGTGGATCCGATCGTGAATGAAGTAGACCTGCCCGCCCCGGTGCAGTTCCTTGAGAATTGCCTCGCGAATGAGCTGGAGGTCAAATTGGGCGATTTCCGTCACAATGGGGAGTCGGTTGCGCGGTGGTGTGTTAATAAGGGAGAGATCCCGTGCGCCCATCAGCGAAAATTGGAGCGTCCGTGGAATCGGTGTTGCGGTGAGCGTCATCGTATCGACAGTTGCCCGGAGCTGACGCAGTTTTTCCTTAGCGGTAACGCCGAAACGATGTTCCTCATCGATGACGAGAAGTCCAAGATCCTTGAAGTGAACATCTTTCGACAGGAGCCGGTGTGTCCCGATGAGGATGTCGACCTTCCCCAGCTTGAGTCCTTCCAGCGTCGATAGCTGGTCTTTCTTCGCTTTGAAGCGTGAGAGTGAGTCGACTCGCACGGAATAGCGTCCCAGCCGGTCGGTGAACGTGTTGTGGTGCTGTTGTGCCAGGATCGTCGTAGGGACGAGGACGGCGACCTGTTTGCCGTTCAGAACCGACTTGAATGCGGCACGCACAGCAACCTCGGTTTTGCCAAAGCCTACGTCGCCGCAGACGAGCCTGTCCATAGGCGACGGAAGCTCCATATCTGCTTTGACATCGGCTGTTGCTTTCGCCTGGTCGGGTGTGTCCTCGAACATGAACGACGCTTCGAGCTCCTTCTGCCAGTGCGTATCGGGGGCAAATGCGAAACCCTGCTCGGCACGGCGCCGTGCATACAATGCTATGAGCTCCCTCGCAATATCCTTGATGTGTTTGCGTGCCCGCGACTTCAGCCGTTCCCAATCGGGGGCGCCAAGCTTGGAGAGCTTCGGAAGATGTCCCTCCTGTGACGCGTATTTCTGGACGCGGTTGACGAAATTCAGATTGACGTAGAGGACGTCGTTCCCCTCATAAAGAACTCTCATCACCTCCTGATCGACCCCGCGGACTTTCAGCTTCTGAAGTCCGGCAAAGCGTCCGATCCCGTAGTCAACGTGAACGACATAATCACCGCGCCGAAGCTGCTGCGCTTCTTTCTGGCTGAATCCCTTGAACCGCTTTCGTTTCGCAAGCCCCCGGCGCTTCAATCGCCCGAAGACCTGATGCTCTGTGAACAACGCAAGATGAGCGGGCGGATAAATGAAACCAAGATGCAGCGCATCGGTTATCAGCTGATAGGGGGCTGGCCCGGGGGCAGGAACGGGGTCTTCCGTATCCGGTTCTTCACCGCGTACTTCGTTGGGCGACGTCAGCTCTTCATCGAGAAGATCCTTCAGCCTGTTTGCTTCATCCTGCGTGTCGCAAACAAGAACCAGCTCGTTTCCTTCCTTCCCGAGCTCCATCATTTGGTGGAGTAGAACCTTGATGCTGCCATTGACGGACGGCTGTGGGAGACTCATGAACTCGATCGGCGGGGTCCCTTCCGCGCTTCCGACAAAGGAATGCATGATCGCAGGAAATCTGGCGATCTGCTTCCGGAGATC
>DATJQB010000089.1:0-5595 GCA_035506075.1 Bacteroidota bacterium
CAACGAAGCGTTCCTGTCAAGAGGGTTTTTTGCGGCTATTTGTGAGTGTTCCAGAACGGTCTGGCGCGATTGTGAACCGGAGAAAATCAAAATCAGCAGGCGAGGATAGAAAGGAGGTTAGTTCGGGCTCAGCCGGGGCAATGAGAAAGTGCGCTTAATCCGCGTTGTATCCATCGACAACCAACACATACTCCCCCCTTGTCGGCTTCGAATCAAGCTGCGAAATGACTGCCGAGACGGGACCCCGGACAATCTCCTCGAACTTCTTCGTCAGCTCTCGCGCTACGACAACGTTCCGTTCACCGAACGAAGCTTGAATTTCGTGGAGTGTCCGCAAAATGCGATGGGGGGATTCGTAGAAGATCATTGTGCGTGTTTCGGTGCTGAGTTCGGTGAGCCGCGTCTTTCTCCCCTTCTTAACAGGAAGGAATCCCTCGAAAACGAACCTCTCGCTTGGAAGTCCGCTGGCGACCAATGCGGAGATGAACGCGGACGGGCCGGGAATTGGAACAACCTGGATCCCTGCTTCAAGCGCTGCACGGACAATGTAGAACGCGGGATCGGACACACCCGGTGTCCCGGCATCCGAGACAACAGCAATCGACTGTCCGGCCTTTAGCTGATCAATGAGCTGCGGAGTCCGCTGGCGCTCATTGTAGTTGAAATAACTCGTCATCGGCTTGCTGATCGCATAATGATCGAGCAGGATCTTTGTCTTGCGGGTATCCTCTGCCGCGATGAGATCGACAGTGCCGAGAATTTTCACCGCGCGGTACGTGATGTCTTCAAGATTACCGATGGGCGTCGCAACAAGATAGAGTATGCCTCTCGAATCGTGGCCGTCCGATTGTCCACGCTGCTCCACATTGTCATTCGGAAGGTTCATTCTGAAACATTCCCGGGAAGATTGTTGAAATGTCGCATCAATGGTGGGACCAAGACAGCAACTTAAATCCCCCAATCCCTCACATACCTGAAATCGACGTTGACGGTCCGGTACGACACTTTCGCGACGACAGGCGGCCGACGCTTGAATTGGTTTCTTCTGATAAGCTCCTTGACCCGATGAATGAACTGTGCATCGAATCCCATCGCGCCCAGCTCGGCATCGCTCCGGCGTTCGTCCACCAACCGATACAGCAGCGCGTCGAGCTGTGCATAGGTGCATCCGAGCTCGTCTTCGTCGGATTGGCCCTCCCACAAATCAGCCGTTGGTGTCTTCCTGATGATCTCATCCGGCACACCAACTTCACTGGCAAGCTGCCACACCTGGGTTTTGTACAAATCGCCGATGGGATTGATAGCCGAGGCAGTGTCGCCGAACAGTGTTCCGTAACCGACCATGATCTCAGTCTTGTTGCTTGTGCCGATCACGAGAGCGTTCTCGCGTGCAGAGAGGTCGTACAGGACAATCATCCTCATGCGGGCCATGATGTTGCCGCGCCGGACCTTGTCCTGTACTTTCCACAATTCACAGTATGCATCCACCATCGCGGAAATATCGACGAGCTCCGAACGAATTCCGAGCCGCCCGATGACTGTCCGCGCGTCCTCAACGCTCCGCGTGCTGCTCGAACGATACGGCATCATCACTGCGATCGTATTCTCTTTTCCAAGCGCCTCCGCAGCCAGGTAGGCACTCACCGCGGAATCGACACCTCCCGAGAGCCCGATCACTCCCCGTCGGAATCCGGCATTTTTTGTTTGATCGTGCAGGAATTGGACCAGCATCCCTCTGACCATCGACGCGTTCAGAGAAAGGCCGTTCAGCGAATCCGGCAGATTAGTTTCCACGACATCCCCTCACTTCAGGTGACAATTATTCGCCCTGGTTGATTTCGACAAGCGCCTGATGGATGATATTCAGTCCGTCATCGATTTCACGTTTTGTGATGTTCAGCGGCGGCCGGAACCTGATCGATCTGTCGCCGCACCCGATCAGGATGAGTCCCTCTTCGTACGCCTTGCTGCGCAGCTGGTCACGGTTTTGCGCTTCATCGAGATCGATCGAACAGAGCAGTCCCCGGCCCCGTGCGTTGGAAACAAGACCAGGGAACTCCTGCTGCAACGCCTCGAGTTTTCCGAGCAGGTGTGCGCCAACGGTGTACGCATTCTGGACAAGGTTTTCCTCGTTGATGATCTCAAGGATCCGCTGGAAGCGAACCATGTCGACAAGATTGCCGCCAAAGGTCGAGTTGATCCTGCTTGGCTTGTGGAACACGTTTTCCAGGACATCGTCGATCCTTCTGCTGCACATGAATCCGCAGATCTGGGTCTTCTTCCCGAACGACATGATGTCGGGCTTTACGAAGTATTCATGGGCCCACATCCTGCCCGTGATTCCCACGCCGGTCTGTACTTCATCGAAAATCAGCAGGATATCACTTTCGTCGCAGATTGTTCGGAGTTGCTGGAAGAACTCCTTCCGGAAGTGATTATCCCCTCCTTCACACTGGATTGGCTCGATGATGATCGCCGCGATGTCATCCGGGTTGTTGATGATTGCCTGCTTGATCTGCTGGATGGCCACGTTCTCCGCTTTCACCACGTGAGCGAGGTGTTCCTTGTTGAGCGGAAATTCGATGACCGGATTGTGAATGCGGGGCCAGCGGAATTTCGGAAAGTAGTTTGTCTTTGTGGGGTCGGTGTTCGTGAGCGAGAGCGTATAGCCGCTCCGGCCATGGAACGCCCGGCGGAAGTGAATGATCTGACGTCCGCGTTCTTCAGTGTATCCCTTGATGAAGTTCTTCCGGACCTTCCAGTCAAACGCCGTCTTGATCGCGTTTTCGACTGCAAGGGCGCCGCCATCAATAAAGAAGAGGTAAGGAAAGTAGTCCGGCTTCGCGATTCTTGCAAACGTCTCGACGAACTCGGCCATCTCGACTGTGTAGGCATCCGAGTTCGACACCTTGTTGACGGCGACGTAGCCGAGCTTCTCAAGAAACTCCGGGGATGTCATCCTGGGATGGTTGAGACCAACCGACCCGGACGCAAAGAACGTGAAGAAATCAAGATAGCGTTTGTTGTACCGCGAATCGAACAGATACGCTCCCTGGCTTCGCTTGAGGTCGACAATCAGGTCGAAGCCGTCCACGAGCATGTGCTTTGAAAGCGATGCGTGGACTTCCGTGGGGGATATTGTAACGGGGTTTTTGGTCGTTGGTTTTTCCTCGCTCTGGGCGTACTCTGCCGTGCCAGGCAGCACGTCCTGTGATTTGTTCACCGCCCGCTCAGGGTTCGCTGTCAGTGTGTCTGACATAAGTCACCTTAGGATTCTGTACGGTTGTGGGTTTCGTTATTTTGCATAGCGATTCCACAACCATTCAGAAGAATTCCTGGTGCTCATACAGCGACACAATGTAGGGGCGGCCGACCATGATCAGTTCTCTGCGTTGTCGATCTGGGCGCGTTGAAGCGTCCCGCTGTAATCGACGTAGACCGTTTTCCACTCGCTGAAAAATTCGTAGACTGTCCAGCCCCCTTCGCGGTGGCCGTTGCCGGTTTCCTTCACTCCGCCGAACGGCATGTGAGCTTCGGCGCCGATCGTCGGGCTGTTGACATACGTAATCCCCGCCTTGATATCCCGGATGGCCATATACGCGTTGTTGATGTTCTGCGTGTAGATGGAAGACGAGAGGCCATACGTCGTATTGTTGGACACCTCAATCGCCTCGGAGAGCGATTTCACTTTGATCACCGAGAGAACGGGACCGAAAATCTCTTCGCGGGCCACGCGCATTGAGGGGGTCACGCCGCCGAGAACGGTGGGCTCATAGAACCAACCGTCCGAGAGCCCGTCGCCTTTCGCCTCTTTGCCGCCGCAGAGAATCGTTGCCCCTTCTCCAACAGCGATCTTCACATACTCATCAACTGTCTCACGTTGACGCTTGTTCACACATGGACCTACGTCGATGTTTTCCTTGAGTCCGTCGCCCACGCGCAGTTTGTTTGCATGATTCACAACCATGCCTACAAATTTGTCATACACTTTCTCGTGGATGATGAGACGGCTCGTCGCAGTACACCGCTGCCCCGTCGTGCCGAATGCCCCCCAGAGCACCCCCTCCAACGCGAGATCGAGGTTCGCATCGTCCATGACGATCTGTGCATTCTTGCCGCCGAGCTCAAGCGACACCCGCTTGAGTGTCTTGCTGGCGATCTCGGAAATCTTTTTCCCCACAAGCGTCGATCCTGTGAAGCTGACAAGGTCGACGTCCGGGTGTTCGACCAGGGCATTACCCACTTCCGATCCGCTTCCATGGACAATATTAATCACGCCGGCGGGTACTCCGGCCTCGAGGAGGATCTCAACAAGGGTTGTTGCTGTAGCCGGCGTATCCGAAGCCGGCTTGAAGACAATTGCGTTACCGCAGACGAGCGCCGGGAAGATCTTCCATGTTGGGATCGCCATGGGGAAATTCCATGGGGTAATGATCGCCGCGACGCCGATCGGCACGCGGATCGCCATGTTGAATTTGTTCGGCAACTCCGATGGAACTGTATGTCCAAACAGCCTGCGGCCTTCGGAGGCAGCGTAGTAGGCCGTGTCGATTCCCTCCTGCACATCGCCGCGCGTTTCGAGGAGAACCTTTCCCATTTCGCGCGTCATCTGTTTCGCGATCTCATCTTTTCTCGCGGTCATGAGATCCCCCACCTTCTTGAGGATATCGCCCCGTTTCGGTGCGGGGACGAGCCGCCATGATTCGAACGCTTTGCGTGCCGCCCTGACCGCCTCGTCGACTTCGGTCTTGCCGGACAGCGGGAACGTTCCTACAACTTCCTGCCAGTGTGCCGGATTGCGGTTCTCAAATGTCCTCCCTGATGATGCGTCCGCCCACTTCCCATCTATATAGTTCTGAAATTTCTTCGACATGGGGTAACTCCGAGTTCATTCTATTCCAACCTGATGAAATATGTAATCCACATTCTTGAGGCTGCGCGTCGGATCGAACATCTTGTCGAGCTCTTCTGCCGACACGTACTGCCGAACCTCTTCGCGCTCACCAAGCAAAGAGCGGAAGCTCTGGTGATTTTTCCAGACCTTCATCGCCTCTTCCTGCACGATGCGATACGCATCTTCCCGTTTCATGCCTGCTTTCGTCATTGCAAGCAACGCCTCCTGCGAGAAGATGAGCCCTCCGGTCCGGTCGAGGTTCTGTCTCATGTTCTCCGGATAGACGAGAAGCTGGTCAATGATTTTTGTGAACTGAACAAGCATATAGTCGAGCAGGATGCAGCTATCCGGCACGATGACACGCTCCACGGATGAGTGCGTGATATCCCGCTCATGCCAGAGTGCGACATTTTCGAGTGCCGCGACAGCATTCCCGCGGAGCACGCGGGACAGTCCTGCAATGCGCTCACACGTAATCGGATTCCGCTTATGGGGCATGGCCGACGAGCCCTTCTGTCCCTTGGAAAAATACTCTTCGGCTTCGAGCACTTCCGTCTTCTGAAGGTGACGAATCTCCGTCGCAAACTTCTCAAGCGAGCTGCCGCAGAGTGCCAGCGTGTTCATGAACTCCGCGTGACGATCGCGCTGCAGCACCTGGGTGGAAATCGGTGCAGGCTTCAACCCCAGTTTCTCACAAACGT
>DATJQB010000090.1:0-4059 GCA_035506075.1 Bacteroidota bacterium
GGAAATTGTTCGCGGAGCCCAGTCGCTTATAGAACGGACAGTCAAAGACATCCGGGAATCATCTGCTGAAAAGAAGACGGTGCAGTCCGCGCGTGAAAATGTTCAGCAGATGAAGAAAAAGATCGAAGAGCTTGTTAAACCTGACGAGCCGGCGGTGGTACAGGATCTGCAGATTGGCGACATCGTTCGGGCAAACGATACGTCGCAGGAAGGAGAGATCGTCGAGCTGAAACCTCCGTTCGCGACGGTCCTTATCGGCAGTACCCGGCTGAAATCCAGACTCGACAGGCTCCACAGGGTCAAGGGTAAGCAGATGGCGTCTCCGGTTTCCCTCGCAACTCCGGTGTATGCACCCAACGGAAGCAATGAAATCGATCTGCGCGGTATGCTCGGCGACGAGGCCATAGCCCACGTCGAGCGATTCCTGGACGATGCGCTCGTTGCAGGACTCCACAGGGTCGATATCATCCATGGAAAAGGAACGGGGGCGTTGCGAAAGCGAATTGGAGAGTTCCTGAAGACCTGTCCCCACATCAAATCCTTCCGCCTCGGTGAATGGAATGAAGGGGGATCGGGCGTAACGGTTGTGGAATTGGAATGAAAGGGTGCGGCCAGAATGGATAATCGCCGGATCAAGCGACTCTTGATCGCGAACAGAGGGGAGATTGCCCTTCGTGTGATCCGCGCGTGCCGGGAACTCGATATCACTTCCGTCGCTGTTTTCTCCCCGATCGACAGAACTTCGCTCCACGTGCTGCGGGCTGACGAAGCCTATCCGTTGGAGGGTGTGAGTCCACGGGAATGCTATCTCAATCAGGCCGGGATCCTCGCGTTGGCCAAAAGAGTCGGAGTCGACGCCATTCATCCCGGCTACGGCTTCCTTGCCGAGAACGCTGATTTTGCCGAGGCTGTGCAGAGTGCGGGGTTGATGTTCGTCGGGCCATCAGCGTCTGCCATCCGGGCTTTGGGCGACAAGACGAGCGCACGTCGCATGGCGCATCAGCTGGGCATTCCTACAATCCAGGGGACGGTTGAGCCGATTTTGGAGACTGGTTCGGCACTGACCCTGGCTCGTGAGATCGGATTCCCCGTGCTATTGAAAGCCGCCGCCGGCGGAGGTGGGAAGGGGATGAGGATCGTAAGGAATGAAGGGGAGTTTGAGACGTCACTCCGCCTGGCACAATCAGAGGCGAAAGGGGCATTTGGGGACGACCGTGTTTACATGGAGAAGTACCTCGACAGCCCGCGACACATTGAGATGCAAGTCCTCGCCGATACGTATGGAAACGTCATCTATCTCGGGGAAAGGGAATGTTCCATACAGCGCAGGCACCAGAAGATCATCGAAGAGTCCCCATCGTCCATTGTCGACGAATCACTCAGGTGCAGCCTGGGTGAGGCCTCAACCACATTGGCAAAGGCAGCGCGCTACTCCAATGCGGGTACGATGGAATTCCTGCTGGACAAAGAAATGAATTTCTATTTCCTCGAGATGAACACGAGACTCCAGGTGGAACATCCTGTCACCGAAGAGATTACAGGCATCGACCTCGTCCATCAGCAGATCCGAATTGCTGAAGGGGACAGGCTCGAAATTCGCCAGGCCGATATCAAAAGACTCGGGCATTCGATCGAATGCCGGATCTGCGCCGAGGATCCTGACGAGAACTTCATGCCTTCGACGGGAACGCTTAGAAGGTACGAATTGCCGCAAGGGCGAATTCGCATCGAAAATGGCTTTCAGGAAGGAGATGAGGTAACAGTGTTTTACGATTCGCTGATGGCGAAAGTAGTTTCTGTAGGAAATACAAGAATCGATGCAATCAACGTGATGAAGAGAGCTCTCAGCGAGTTCTCTGTTGAGGGGGTCTCGACAACAATTCCGTTCTGCCAGTTCGTTTTGGAGTCTGAAGATTTCGTTCAAGGACAATTCGATACTCATTTCATTGAAAAGCACATAGGGCGTAAAACAGTAACAAAGAATTCAAAGAATGAAAATCTTATCGCGGCTATAGCCGCAGTGTTGCTCGACTCAGCTGCCGCGCCCGCACAGGCTGTTCCTGTCGCCAGGACGCTCGATGGCTCAGCGTGGAAGTCAATGAGGAGGGAGGGATTCCGTTGAGATCGCGAACTTTCACGGTTTCGGTCGGCGGATCAGTATTTGAAATCTACCTCTCCGGGAATCAGGTGGATGTCGAGGGGAAGCAGTATCAGGTGGATTTCACCCCAGCCCGTCCCGGCCTTTACTCGTTGACACTGAACGGCGAGACGCACGATGTGGCTGGTCCCTTCCACACTGATAATTCAGAGGTAGCATCGTCTGTCGGTGGTGGGATAGGCAAGACCATTCGCCTGTCAGTCGATGGGATTGAGTATGAGGCGCGTCTGGACGATGAACACTCTTTGCTCATTCGATCTCTCGTGAAGCAGGGACACGCTCCCGGCGGCGAGTGCGTTGTGAGGGCTCCCATGCCGGGACTGATTTCCCGGATCGAGGTGGAGCAGGGAGAGAGAATTGACGCTGATAAGGGGCTCCTGGTGCTGGAGGCGATGAAAATGGAAAATGAGATCCGGGCCCAGAGAGGTGGAGTAATTAAGACAATCCATGTCGTGAAGGGGAAGGCAGTCGAAAAGGGAGAGCTGCTTGTCACTATCAGTGAGCATTGAACAAAACCGCTAATTAATTTCACTCTATAGACTTGATCTCTTTAATGAATCCTACTACTAAGCATACAGAACCTCTCGTCGATTTGTCGTTGGCGCTCGATCACGGGCTCACTGAAGAAGAGTACGGCATGATTCTCCGGATCCTTGGCCGCACTCCGACATACACGGAACTCGGCATCTTCAGCGTCATGTGGAGTGAGCACTGCAGCTACAAGAACTCAATCGCGCTGCTGAAGACCCTCCCACGGAGTGGAAGTCGGCTTCTTGTCGAAGCGGGAGAGGAAAACGCGGGCCTTGTTGACATCGGAGAGGGACTTGCAGTAGCTTTCAAGATCGAAAGTCACAACCACCCCTCGGCGGTCGAGCCGTACCAGGGAGCTGCGACTGGCGTGGGTGGGATTCTGAGGGACATCTTCACGATGGGAGCGCGCCCGATTGCCGCGTTGAACTCCCTTCGATTCGGTGAACTCAGGAATGATCGCGTCCGATATCTCTTCAAGGGAGTTGTAAAGGGGATTGGTGATTATGGTAATAGTTTTGGCGTTCCAACCGTTGCTGGTGAAGTATATTTTGATCCTTCCTACACATCGAATCCTCTCGTCAATGCGATGGCGGTCGGGATCGTGAAGCATGGGGACGTTGCACGTGCGATTGCAAAGGGGGCCGGGAATCTCGTCATGATTGTCGGCTCGTCGACAGGGCGAGACGGTATTCATGGTGCGACGTTCGCGTCAGAGGAAATTTCCGAGAAGTCCGAGGCGAAGCGCCCCTCAGTCCAGGTAGGAGATCCATTTACGGAGAAATTGCTTCTTGAAGCAACATTGGAAGCCATACAGGCAGGGTTGATTGTCGGTATCCAAGACATGGGGGCCGCCGGTTTGACTTGTTCAAGCACAGAAATGAGTGCAAAAGGGAAGAGCGGCATGGAGATTAATCTCGACATGGTGCCGTTGCGGGAAGAGTTGATGTCGAGTTACGAGATCATGCTCTCTGAGTCACAGGAGAGGATGCTGCTTGTCATCAAGCCGGAACACGAGGTAGCGACACGTAAGATCTTTGAAAAGTGGGACTTGCACGCTGTGGTCATTGGTCACGTTATTGATGAGGACCGTGTCAGGATTTATCATCACGGTGAGCTGAAGGCTGATGTGCCAGCCGATACGCTGGTGCTTGGAGGCGGAGCGCCTGTCTACCATCGAGAAAGAAAAGAACCCGGATATTTGCGCGAGGTGCGATCCTTCGATGAGAAGTCGCTTACGGAATGTAGCGACTATAATGACATGTTGATGAAGCTGTTGTCGTCCCCCAGCATAGCATCAAAGCGATGGGTATTCGATCAATATGATTCGATGGTCAGGACGAATACTGTACCGTTGAATCAGGACGCATCGC
>DATJQB010000091.1:0-4240 GCA_035506075.1 Bacteroidota bacterium
CGGAAAGCACATGACCCTGTTGACACCGGAAGATGCCAACCACGCGATCCAACTTTCTCCGGATGGAAAATACTTTGTTGATACGTACTCCAAACCCGATGTCCCCCCGGTGGTGAATCTCAGAGACGGGAACGGGAAACTGCTCATGACGCTTGAGAAGGCCGACATTTCGAAGCTCCTCGCGATGGGATGGAAGCCGCCGATTCCAATCACGATGAAGGGCCGGGATGGCAAAACCGACATCTACGGACTGATGTTCGTTCCGACCAATCTCGACACCACGAAGAAATACCCTATCATCAATAACGCGTACCCGGGTCCTCAAACCGGCAGCACCGGGAGCCGCGCATTTTCGGCAGCCCGCGGCGATCACCAGGCGCTGGCTGAACTCGGCTTCATCGTCGTGACGATCGACGGCATGGGAACTCCGGACCGCTCGAAGTCATTCCTTGATACCTGGTATGGTGCGATGGGCCGCGACAACACGCTGCCCGACCAGGTGGCAGGGATGAAGCAGCTTGCACAACGCTATCCGTGGATTGACATCGATCGCGCCGCGATGTATGGACACTCCGGCGGAGGATTTATCACGGCGGACGCGATGTTCCGCTATCCCGATTTCTTCAAGGTCGGTATTTCGGAATCAGGCAATCACGATCAACGCGAATATGAAGATGACTGGGGCGAGCGCTACCAGGGACTGCTTGTAAAGAATGCGGATGGAACGGACAACTACGCCATCGAGGCAAACCAGAGCCTTGCAAAGAATCTCAAGGGTCACCTCATGCTTGCGCATGGCCTGGTGGACAACAACGTTCCGCCATACAACACGCTCCTTGTCGTGGAAGCGTTGATCAAAGCCAACAAGGACTTTGATCTTGTGTTGTTCCCAAGTCAGGCACATGGCTACGGAGCTCAGACGAACTACATGATGAGGAAGCGCTGGGATTACTTCGTGCATTGGCTCCTCAATGCCGAGCCGCCGAAGGAGTATGAATTCAAACCGGCATTCGGTCGCCCGGGAATGAACTGATCGCGGGGCGACGGGCACGGTGAAACGCGATGTGATCCGCTCTGTTCGATGCTGATCCATCTGACTCAGATTCAAGCGGAGAGCGCAGGGAAGTGCGGCGGTTGCTCCTTGGGACCGGTCCTTCCTGCGCTCTCGTCGCGTTTAAAGAGCCCGGAGACGAAATCTCTCAACGGGACTCATTTATGCCAAATACGTCAGGATTCTTGCATTGCGCTGATGGCGATTCCGGAGACCGATCCGCGTGACTTCGGAATTTTGAACAAGGCGCCCCTGAGACGATTCTTCCGGCGTTCTGCATTTGCTACTTTACGCAGAATGTCTTATGGTTGAGGCGTGAGAGCGGAGCGGTCGGGGCACGCTATACAACGATGAGACAGTCGACCTGAAATCGGAATGACAATCAGCCACCATCATCCTGCCCGAGAGACAATTCCTTCAGCCCTTCATGGACTCCCTGGAGCGGTCCGATGATGGCCGTTTTCTCCTTCATCTCTTCGGCCAAACTCTCGAGGCGGATCGCTCTTCTGTTCATCTCGCTCCTTGCGGGCGCCTCCGGAGTTCTTCCCCAAACTCTTCCTACGAAACACTGGGATCTCGCGGATCCATTCAAATCCTACGTTCATGAATCGTGGACATCCGAACACGGCCTGCCGCAGAACGTCATTACTGCGATAGAGCAGACCTCGGACGGTTATCTCTGGCTGGGCACCCAGTCGGGCCTTGTCCGGTTCAACGGGATCGCGTTCATGAACCTGGATCGGTACAACACTCCAGCGATGAAGAACGAGTTCATTCGTGTGCTTGCCGTCGCTGAGGATAGCACACTTTGGGTCGGAACGGACCATGGGGGCGTCGTCTCTTTCCGGGGCCGCGTCGTGACACAGCACCGGCTTGTTGATAGTCTCACCGTCGAAGGCACACACATGATCGTGCCGGGCAAGGATCACACCGTTTGGGCTGCGATCAGCGGACTCGGTGTCTGGAAGAAGGAGGCCGATCGATGGGTTGCCGTTGCTCCGTCTGCGTCCCTCACGTCGGTGTGGTCGGGGTTTGTGGACTCGGACGGATCTTTGTGGCTTGGCGGGCAGGGGAGCCTCGTGCACCTGCGAGGCGACACGGTGGAGCGTTTTGGATCCAGGGAAGGTTTGCCGGAGGGTCGGATTCTTGCGTTGATCCGCGACAGCCGCGGCGACCTCATTGTTGGAACCAGGGGCGGCGGTCTTCTCACGTTGAAGCAAAAAAAGTTCGTACCCCTCCAGGGGTCGGCTCGTTATGCGCACTCCACGATTAGCGGCCTATGCAATGACGCTGAAGGAGGTCTTTGGATCGGATCGTACGATGAAGGGCTCCTGCACTACGACGGTGCGTTGGTCAGTCGATGTATCGGTTCCCAGTCGGGTAATCCTCTGCATGTGGGTCCGGTTTTTCTCGACAAGGAAGGGAGCCTCTGGTTTGGAACGGCTGGGGACGGCCTCCATCGTCTCCGAAGAAGCGTCGTACGGATGCGCCAGCTGAACGAATCAAACGTCTCTCCACAAATATGGGCTGTCGTGCAGCGTGACAACGAGCTTTGGGTAGGAACGCGGTCGAGCGGTCTCCGTCGCTTTGCGGGAAATCGCTTTCAGCATGTTTCACAATCCAGGGAGCTCGGGCAGGCTACTGTGAGTGCGCTCCTTGATCCCGGTGATGGCAGCCTCATCGTGGGTTGCGAAGATGGGCTCTATAAGTGGACCGCATCAGCGACGGTCCCACTCACGTTGCCTGGAGGCAAGCCGTTCACCAATGTGTATGCATTGATCAAAGACCGCCGAGGAGTTGTTTGGATCGGGGCGGAGAGTTTGTATAAAATGAGCGAGGGGGTGATCACCGAAGTACCCGGCATGCCGGCGGGATTCGAGGTGAACTGTCTCCTCGAAGACAGGACGGGGAAAATCTGGATCGGCACCGATGCCAATGGTGTTGGCGTACTCGAGAACGGCCGGGCCCGGTTCTTCACGACCGAAGAAGGATTGCGAAGCAACACCGTCCTCTCGATGTATGAAGACTCGGGCGGAGAAATCTGGTGCGGCACACAAGGAGGCGGTTTGAGCAGGCTCAGCAACGGGAAGTGGAGCACGCTGCTGATGGATCAGGGGCTGCTCGACAACTGTGTCAATTCCATTGCCGGGGGAGAAAATACATTTGTCTGGCTCTCAACGAACCGCGGGCTCTTTGGAGGCACCGAGCAGTCGTTCATCGCGGCATTTGAGGGGAAAATCACGCGTGTCGATGGTGGGTCGATCACCGCGCAAGATGGCCTTCCCACGACCGAATTCGCGGGCGGTCTCCAGAACTGTTCCGTCTCTTCAAAGGACGGCGTGCTTTGGTTCGCAAGCATGAAGGGGCTTGTGGGGGTCACACCCGAACCTCCAAAGAAGAACCCGCTTCCGCCGACAGTACGGATCGAAGGCATCGACGTCAACGGTCAAAGCAGCGAGCTCACAGAATCGATGGAGATCGGTCCGGACGTTCGATCGGTGCAATTCAGCTACATCGGGCTGACGTTCCTGATGCCCCTCTCGACGCGGTATCGCTACAGGCTCGACGGCGTCGACGACGATTGGTTGGATGGGCGGAATCAACGGCAGGCGACGTATACGAATCTCTCCCCGGGAACGTATGTGTTTCATGTTCAGGCGGCAAACGACGATGGCCTCTGGAGCAAGGAGCAGGCATCAATCCACATCACAATCCTGCCGCACTTCTGGCAAACGGTGTGGTTCAAAATCTTTTGCCTCCTTGGCATTGTCGCAGGCGTTCTCGGATCGTACCGTATCCGGGTGCGCTCGATGCTCCGGCGTGAAGAAGAACTGAATCAGAGGATCGCCAGCGCCGTCGCGGATATCAAGGTGCTTCACGGTCTCATCCCGATCTGTGCAAACTGCAAGAAGGTCCGTGATGACAAAGGATACTGGAGCGACGTCGCGAAATATATCACCGACAACTCTGATGCCGTGATGACGCACGGCATATGTCCGGAGTGTGCCGAAAAGATCTACGGTCCGGATATGATGGATAGGATCAAGAACAAAAGGGAACAGAATCCGGCGGGCTGACGGGTTCTGCAGGGTAATGCCTGCTGCGCCCCGAGTGACTCGTTTCGATCCCGGCTTGCAGCTTCGTTTTGATTTCGCGTCGAGACAGCTATTTCTTCCCCTGTTGTATCGT
>DATJQB010000092.1:0-3694 GCA_035506075.1 Bacteroidota bacterium
ATTTGCAGCTCGACTTCTCTACCTGACGGTCTTCCTCCCCGCATTTCTCACTGCAAGTGCGACGGGCGGCGAACGAACTTCCCTTGCGACACTGGCGGACGGGCTCGTCGCGTACTATCCGTTCACCGGGAACGCGAACGATGCATCGGGCCATCAGCACCATGGGATCGTTTTTGGGGCGACGTTGACCACTGATCGATTCGGGAATGCGAACTCCGCCTATGCGTTCAATGGAATCAACTCCTACATTGAGGTAAGCCACGATTCCGCGTTGAACCCCACTGCGGCATTGAGTTACAGTGTCTGGTTTCAAACGAATTCGACCTCCCAACCCGGGAACATTCTCATAGAGGGGGACGATCAAGCGGCTGGCCATTATACCGCACGGATAGAGTCACCGAGCAAGGGAAATCTCTCCCTGGGTCTTCAGTTCAGCGGTGATACGTACGGCACGCGGGCAATCCGTGAAACAAGTCCGTTTGAGACGGGGCGTTGGTACTTGCTGACCGTCACCTACGACGGCGCAGTGTTAAAGGGTTATATCGACGGAGCGCTTCGGGACAGTCAACTCATTGGAAAAGGGCTTGCCACGAACAACGGTGTTCTTTCGATCGGCCGGCATCCCGTACCTGGATACGAGTATTGGTATTGCGGAAAGATCGACGACATTCGGATCTACGATCGGGCACTGACGGATAACGAGGTACTGGCCCTCTGGCAGGAGAACGGATATGCAGAGCCAACTCCAGGACTCATCGCATATTTCCCATTTGCCGGTAATGCAAACGATGCCTCGGGGCATGGACACGATGGCAAGGTGCACGGAGCATCGCTGACAACAGACCGATTTGGCAATCCGAATTCCGCTTACACGTTCGATGGATTCAGCTCCTACATCGAGGTGGCTCATGATTCAACGCTCACCCCGACCGCTGCGCTCAGTTTCGGCGTGTGGTTCCAGACGAATTCGACCTCCCAGCCGGGCAACATCATGATCGAAGGGGATGATCAGGCAGTCGGTCACTATGTGGCTCGTGTCGAGGCGCCGAGTCACAGCAACCTCTCCCTCGGGGTTCAATTCAGTGGCGACACGTACGGCACAAGGGCCATTCGAACGATTGACCCCTTTGAGGTGGGGCGATGGTACTTCCTGACCGTAACGTATGACGGTGCAGTACTGAAGGGATATCTTGATGGGGCTCTCCGGGACAGTCAGTTGATCGCGAAACCGCTCGGCACCAACAACGGCGTCCTCTCCATCGGGCGGCATCCCGTGGCCGATTATCCCTATTGGTTTAGCGGGAAGATCGATGACATCCGGCTTTACAATCGTGCCCTCAGCTCGAATGAAGTGAATGCGTTGTACCATGAGGGGGGCTATAGTTCAGACTCACTTCCGCCATGGGAATACGTAAATACAGGAATCAGCCATACGATTATCATTCCGACCTCGGCTTCTCCCGTCATCAACGGCGTTCCGCTGGCTGTGGGCGACGATGTTGGCGTCTTCTATGACTCAAGCGGAACAGAGGTTTGCGCCGGCTTTGAACGATGGACCGGGACGCTTAACATAGCAGTCACAGCTCACGGCGACGATCCAACGACTCTTGTCAAGGATGGTTTCTCCGAAGGAGAAGAGTTTCATTGGAAGATCTTCCACGTGGCCGATCAAGGGGTCTATGATGCCACCGCGACTTACACACCCGTCGGCGGGATTGTCACGAACACCGATACCTATACGACGAACGGGATCAGTCAGCTTGCGTCACTGTCGACGGTGAGTGTCAGCCAACAGCTTTCACTTCGCGCCGGATGGAATCTCGTCTCCAGCTATGTCGCACCGCTGAATTCGGCCATGGATTCGATCTTTCGGCCGATCATGGACGAGCTTATCATCGTGAAGAGCGGTGACGGCAAGTCGTTTATCCCGGCTGCGTCAGTCAACTCGATTGGTGCGTGGGACAATGGACAAGGTTATCAGGCGAAGCTGTGGAGCGCAAGGGCACTCACCATCGTCGGATCCAAAGTCTTCAAGAATAGCACGCCGATCAGCATCCCCGCCGGCTGGAGCATCATTCCGTATCTTCAGAGTGTGGAGGAACCAATCACCACGGAACTGGCAGACATCAGCAGTGCCATCGTCATCGTGAAGGACCAGGACGGAAAGGCCTATATCCCCTCTGAGTCGTTGAACGGAATAGGGGACCTCAAACCGGGACAGGGGTACCAGATCAAGATGTCGGCCGGGCGGACCTTCTCCTATCCGTCCAGCAAGACCACCGGAGGACAAAAGAGCATTCCGAATCATTCGCGCAGTGCCTCGCTCTCCGGGGGAACTCAATTGCCACCGTGGAGTTACACCAACACAGGCATGAGTCACATTATCGTCATCTCCGCAAATGTTACTCCCATGATCAACGGCACTCCGATCTCGGCGGGCGATTACGTCGGAGTGTTCTACGACTCGAGCGGCACTTCACGATGCGGCGGCTATGAGATGTGGAATGGCAGCACCGCGATCGCTGTGGCGGCATTCGGCGACGATCCGACAACGCCGGGGAAAGACGGTTTCTCGCCTCACGAGGCCTTTAGCTGGAGAGTGTGGCGCCAGTCTGATGGGAAGGGACTTGTTGCCTCTGCTGCCTACGTACCTGTTGGCGGGATCTTCTCTGACTCCGACGCTTTCAGCGCAAATGGGATCAGCGGGCTCTCTGCACTCGTTGCCAACGTGACGGGAGTCGTCGATCAGCCGGTGGTGAAGGAGTTTGCACTTCTCCAGAATTATCCGAACCCCTTCAATCCGACGACGAACATTCAGTTCGCGCTGCCGAGCCGATCCCACGTCGTGATTTCGCTTTTCAACCCTGTAGGTCAGGAACTACGCGAGCTTGCGGATGCGGATTTTGAACCGGGATATCACACGGTGCAGTTCGATGGACGGGGGCTCGCCAGCGGGATCTATTTCTACCGACTGCAAGCCCGCCGAGTAGATGGCGGGCAGGCTGGAAGCTTCATCGAAACGCGGAAGCTTGTACTTCTTAGATAGTATCGCCTGATACCGGGAGTCCCGCGAGACACATGGAAGATTGATGCTCAGCAAACTTCCAGTGGGAGCAGCTTGGCAGATGTTCGGAAGGCCCGACCTGGTGTCGGGCCTTTTCGTTGGAAGCAAAGGGGCAGGGATCCCGCGTTGCATTCGAAGGGGATTCTCGGTAAAATGCGGTGCCACTTGGACGCTTAGCTCAGCTGGTCCAGAGCGCCTGCCTTACAAGCAGGAGGTCGCTGGTTCGAACCCAGCACTGCCTACCAGTAATAGACGATAGTTTTGCAGCATTTCCTTCCTCAGCAGGTCCTCCTGTCCTGCTTTTTTGTGACTGTATTGTATCCCCAGAATCTATCCACTCTCTGCGTCAACAGAAACACCCCGTGCAGGGTATTTGGCAAGACGCTCCAGACCATGATCTTCCCATGCTCCAACCGACGCTGTTGAGAATTTCTCTATTTACAATGCTGTCGGGATTCCGTATATTGTGAGCGTTGGGATAGAATTCTTCCCACACTGGAGATGCAGACAATGCATGCTGGTGTGGGATTTTTTTTTGGAGGGGATGATGAACAAATCGCCGATCACAGTTGGAGGCTGGGGTCGGTCCAAAATCAAAAGGAACAGTATCATGAAAAAGCAATGGAAACA
>DATJQB010000093.1:0-5761 GCA_035506075.1 Bacteroidota bacterium
GACCAAGATCCGCATGGGGCGCCACGAGCATGTCGCACGTCGACGTACCCATGATTTTCAGGAGCACGTATGGCGTGATCTCTCCGCCGACAGCCCCCATGTGAGCATCAAATGCTCCGACACCGACCCGAACGTCAGCCGGGAGTCCAAGACGGGCCGCCCACTCCTCCGTCAGTGTGCCAACGCACTCATCGCTTGTAAATGTTCGCTCGAACAATCTGCTTCGCAGTCCTGCGAGATGCGGATCAAGTCTGACGAGAAATTCCTCCGATGGAAGTCCGTTGTACGATTCATGCCACATCGCCTTGTGACCGGCAGCGCAACGGCTTCGCTTCATAGTCAACGGATTGGTCTGCCCTGCCAGCACCGCGGGGATCCAGTCACAGTGTTCGACCCAGGAAAACGCCCCGGCACGCACCGCGGCATCTTGTCGCAGCACATGGAGCAACTTCGCCCAGAACCATTCGGACGAATAGATCCCGCCTTCGAACTGCGTGTAGTCCGTACCACCCCACGTCCTGGCAAGCGTGTTGATCTCTTCCGCCTCGGCGACAGCAGTATGATCTTTCCACAGAATGAACATCGCGTTAGGATTGTCGGAGAATTCCGGGAGCAGGGCGAGCGGAGTTCCTTGCCGGTCAACTGCGACAGGAGTCGAACCCGTCGTGTCGACAGCGATGCCGACGATCTTCTCAGCCGTCCCCGGTGGAGCCCCGAGAAGCGCCTGCCTGATTGTGAACTCGAGTCCCTCAAGATAGTCGAGAGGATGTTGCCTGAACTGGTTCTGCGACGGATCGCAGTATTTTCCCTCTTTCCACCTTGGGTAAAGAAACACCGCATTGGATACTTCTCTGCCGTCGGCTGCATCGACAATCAAGGTACGTACAGAATCTGTTCCGTAGTCCACTCCGATGACAAATTGTTTACCGTCCATGGTACCTCATAATTCTAATCACGGTGATAGTGAACATTCTCCTTCGTGAGGATATCGATGGGCACCATAATCCTCTGCCTCACCGGATCACGGAGGACGACGTGTTCGTACAGGCAGTAGATTCCCTCATACCCCTGCATTTCAGGACGCTGGCTGATGAGGAAATCTATCATGTGCTTTTCAAGGGCTTTCACATTCTGCTCGACAAGGTCATAACCGATCAACGAAATCTGCGATCCAAGCGGATGTTCGTGAACGAATTTTGCGATCGCATGGGTCCAGGCATTGGACACGAAGATACCGCCCAAGTCCTTGTTCTCACGAAGGACCCTGGTGATAACCTCGGCGAAGGATTTCTCGCCGCCGTGACTATCGACTTCGTACACGTTCGCGTCCCTCTGATTGCTGTCCATCAAGCCCGATTGAAAGCCTCGTATTCGTTCTGCGATATGGAAATCTTCCGGGGCGACTTTAACGATCGCTACGGAGCTTTTCGTTGGCAGCGACTTGAGCATCAACCGGGCGGCGAGCAACCCGCTTTGGAACGGATCCTGCCCTATGAACGTGAGATAGGATGTCCCCGGGATCACGGAGTCGATGAAGACGTATGGAAGCGAATCAGGAATGGTGGGGATGAGCTTCTGGCCAATGCCCGGAAGAACCGGCGCGAGGAGAAGCCCATCGGGCTTTGCACGGAGCGCCCCGCGGAAGGCGTGCTGAAACGATCGTTCCGAATACCGGTCGAAGAAATGGAAATGCAGCAACACTTGATACACCTGCAGCTCTCGCCCCGCCTTCTCGATGCCGTTCACAGCGATTTTCCAGTACCCGCTGTCTTGCGACGGCCGAGGAATGATGATCCGGAAATCATATCCCCTGTCAAGTGAAAGGTTCCGGGCATGAATGTTCGGACGATATCCGAGCTTGGTGACAATTCGCTCGATGCGCGCCTTCGTTTCTTTCGAAACCCTGCCGCGGTTGTGAAGCACGCGATCGACGGTTCCAATTGAAACATTCGCTAGGGCTGCTATCTCCTTAATTGACGCCATCGTTCTTAAGACCCTCTGTATGCAATCGCTTTCGCGTACCGGCGTACGCGTTCACCTGAGCGCCGTTCGCCCGTTACGCGTTTCCCGGGCTTCGCCTGAATGAGCGCACATTGGTTTTGTCGATCACGATCGTCCCCGTGTCGATATTGCGCGGGAGTGGAATGATCTTCGCTTCCTTCCAGTTATTGACGAGCTGGATGTTGTTGTGATTCAGATCGTAGAGGAGTTCCAGTCCGACATACGCCATCGTGTATGTTCGCTGCGCGATCGAAGCTTCGATGACTCCCTGTTCGATAAATTCAAGCGTAGTTTCATTTCGGTCCATCGCGATAATCTTCACCTTGCCAACCTTCTCAACTTCCTTCACGGCAACGGCGCATCCCTCTCCTCCCGCCGCATCGACGCAGCCGAATCCGGCGAGGTTCGGATACGCCTGCAGAATTGAGCGTGCGACTTTCTCTGCTTCGGTTGCCAAGGCCTGGTCGTTGCCGATCTTGACGACCTTGATGTCAGGATAGGTCGCGAGCACGTCCTTGCATCCACGCGCGCGTTCCTCATGATTCAGCTGTCCGGGAATCATGAGCAATGCAACCTCCCCTTTGCCTCCAATCGCACGAGCCAGCATCATTCCTGTCTGACGCCCGGCATTGTAGTTATCGGTACCGATGTACGTATAGCGCTTGCTGTTCGGATCGTCAGTATCAATGCAAATAACCGGGATGCCCATATCCACAGCGCGATCAATCGTCGGAGTGAGAACGTTCGACGCCGGAGCTATGAGAATCCCCGCCGGCTTGCGTGCAAGCAATTGTTCGAACTCCTTGACCTGCTGGTTGGGATCATTCCCCGTCGGACCACGGAGCTCCGATTTCACACCCAAAATTCTTGCCTTGTCCTCCATGCCGAGACGGGCATCCACCCAATACGGATTACCGACGGACACACCAAGAAAGACATATTCCTCATTCGCCGAGACGGATTTCTTGGTTTCGGGTCCCGTCGAAACCGAACCCCATGGCCTGAAGATGAACAGCAGGATGACGATGCACGCAAGCACGACATTAATCGCACGTTCCATACGCTTATTCCTCGTGGTAGTCAGAAACAGGATGAACAATCGAATACGCTCTCTCGTCAGTTGATCGAGCATCACAGCAATAATGAGGATCGTGCCTGAGACAATCCCCTCGGCATAGAACGAAATCCTCAGGAAGCCGAGGCCGTTTGTGATGATGCTTGTCAACATGAGCCCGAGGAAGGTGCCGAAGATCGTCCCCCGCCCCCCCGAGAGACTCGCTCCGCCGACGACGACAGCGGCGATGATGCGCAGTTCGGCGCCGGTGCCTGCAACGGGAGATGTTGCCCCGGTCTTGGCTGTCGCAATAACCCCCGCCAGAGCCGAAAGAGCGCCTGTGATCACGTACATCCACACTTTCACGTTGTCGACGTCGATGCCGGAGAGGCGCGCGGCCTCTTCGTTCCCGCCGATGTAGTACGTTTTGCGCAAGAAACGGGACTTGCGCAAGAGGAAGTCTGAGGCGATGAGAAAGAACACCATGATCAGGATTGGCAGGAAAACCCCCATCAACTTTCCCTGTCCGATGGCCAGAAAATCACCCGGGAAGCCGGTGATGGAGTTGCCCTGCGTGGCGACAAGAACGATTCCGCGGACGATCGTCATCGAACCGAGCGTCGTCACGAAAGGATTCACCTTCACCTTCGTGATGAAGAAGCCGTTGAAGAGACCCACGGCTCCCCCTGCAAGAAGAGCGGCGACAAGCGCAACAGGTGTCGAGAATCCCCCCTGCAACATCGCCCCTACTACCAACCCCCCAAACGCAAAGGTTGAACCGACCGACAGGTCGAATCCCCCCGTGATGATAACGAACGTCATCCCGATGGCGATCAGGCCATCGAGCGAAATTCCCATCAAGACTGCTTCGAGGTTCGAGAAGGAAAGAAAGCGGTTCCCTTCCCCTGGCTGAGCGAAGTAGAAGACGAGCGCAGTGACGATGACTGCGAGCAGGATGACAAACTCGCGGATCTTGAGGATTTTTTTCATGGGCGGTACTGGAAGCTGTCCCTGGATTCCTGGAAAACAACCATAGCGTGTATTAGAGCAACCTTAGTGAGCGTGCCGTTGGAACATGAGATCCATCACCGACTGCTCAGTCAGACCCGATTGCAGTTCGCCGACGACCCTTCCCTCCTTGAAAACGATCACGCGGTCACTCAGCCCTATCACTTCCTGCAACTCGGACGAGATCAGGATCACCGATCCCCCTTTCGCCGCAAAGCTCCTGAGCAACGAGTAGATCTCGATCTTCGAACCGATATCTATGCCTCTCGTGGGTTCATCGACAATCAGGACACTCGGCTTACTGGCAAGGCATTTCGCCAAAAGAACTTTTTGCTGATTCCCTCCACTCAGCGAACCGACATCCTGTTCCTTTTCTTTCACCTTGATTCCCAAATCGCGGATCATCGCCTCCGCAACATCGCTCTCCTTCGTAGCAGCGACAAATCCTGACACGCTACACTCATCCAGGCACGTCGACGTGATGTTCATCGATACGCTATGGTTGAGAAAGAGCCCTTGCTCCTTTCGGTCCTCGGGCGAATACACGATCCCGTTTCGTATCGCCGTTGACGGAGTATCGACCCGGAGGAACTTGCCATCGAGCATGACATCCCCGGAATCCCGTCTCCTGTAGGCGAAGACAGATTGCATGACCTCGGTTCTGCCGGACCCGGTGAGCCCTGCAATCCCCAGTATCTCTCCCTCGTGTAGTTCCAGCGTGACCTTGTCGAACACGCCGGCGAGGCTGAACCCGTCGATCCGGAATCGTGTCTTGCCATGCATAGCGGATTTCGGCGGGTAGATCTGATGAACCTCCCGGCCGATCATCGAACTTATGATGTGGTCCCGGGAAGTGTCCTTGGTCTTCAGGGTGGCAATGTGCTCACCATCCCTGAACACCGTGATCTTGTCTGCGATACGGAAAACTTCATCGAGCTTATGTGAAATGAAGATGATCCCTGTTCCCTGGGATCGCAGACGATCGATGAGTCCGAACAGCCTGTCTGCATCGCTTCGTTCCAGTGCAGATGTTGGCTCATCGAGGATGAGGATCTTCGCCTTCAATGCTATCGCCTTGAGGATCTCTACGATTTGTTTGTGAGCAAGGCTGAGTTCGGCGACAATCGTTTGAGGCGGGATCGTGAAGGAAAACTCGCGCAAAAGTGTATCGGTCTGCTCGTTGAGGAGCCTGAAGTTGACAAAGCCATGTGAGCCGGGCTCGCGATTGGCGAAGATGTTTTCGGCAACGGACAGGTTGTTGCACAGACTGAGCTCCTGGAAAACCGTCGCAATGCCTAACGATCGCGCCTGCTGAGGGGTCCCAGGGTTGAACTCCACTCCCTCCATCAGGATCCTCCCCTCGTCCTTTCCATGAACCCCGGCGAGAATCTTCATCAGCGTGGATTTTCCTGCCCCGTTCTCTCCAACAAGGGCATGGACCTCTCCCCGTTCAAGTGTGAAGCGCGCCTTGCGAAGTGCCTGCGTGGAACCGAACGCCTTGGAGATTTCGCTGGCCTCGAGTAGAGAATGCAAAGGATGGAATGGAGCGGACATGGTCGGAGACGGGATGTACATACTGACATTCTACGCGGGATCAGACGATCAGGCTCAAAACAACGAGTTCAGGCAGCCACCGGATACCGCGTGTGCGTATAGCTTATGCGCCTGAAGATGCGGTAACGTACACGCAAATGCAAG
>DATJQB010000094.1:0-16921 GCA_035506075.1 Bacteroidota bacterium
TGATCAGGGCGCCCTCTTTTGTATCCTTCACATGCACGTTCGCGATAAACCGCTTGACCGATGCATAGCCGTCCGGGTAATGCTTTTCCGGGGTGCCGTATCCGTTGCAGGGATCCCAGTTTGCGCGCAGCCAGGGAAGGTCAACCGCCTCGATCAATGATGCCGTGTTCGCCCCGGAGTCGCACCAGAATCCAGGCTCGTTTTCAATCACGAGCGTCACCCCAGCCTTCCCGGCGACCTCCGCGGCCCGCCTCATCAGCTCGACTGCCCGATGAAAATTGTCAGCTGGTTCGTTTGTTTCCCTTTGGAAGCCGAATGCAATCAGCAGTCGCGTGCCAAATTCCTGGGCGAGGTCGAGCGTCTTCGGAAGCGTCGTCGACAACTCCGCTTCCAATCCCGCCGCCTGTGAAACAGGCAGCTTGAATATCCCAGGCGAGAACGCAGTAACAGACAGTCCCTTCTCGCGGACAATTGCCTTCACCTCGTTGAGTTCGCTGCGGTCAACCGCCGGCACGCGTCCGGATTTCAGGACACGGATTTCATATTTCGAGATTCCCCATGCGAGTGCATGGCGTGTGGCTTCGCTGAAATCCTGTGACACCTCGTCGCTCACGATGCCCAGTGCGATACGTTTCATGTACGTAATCCCTGATTGTGCTGCGATGATCTCTCTGGCGGCCGGTGTCTCCGCCGGCAATGCGTCAAGAGAAGATTACTCCGGTGAAGCGACGCCTTCGAACCCAATATGCTTCGATATCTGCTCCGCTTCCTGCTTGAGAATTGTAACGAGGTTGTCAACGAGCTTTTTGTCCTTGCTGCTGCGTTCCGAGGGGATCGCGGTCATCAGCGAAGCCATGACTTTTCCCGTGTGATCCCATAACGGGACTGCGATCGCACACAGGTCGGGTTTGTATTCACCGTCACACACTGCGTAGCCGAGCTGCCGGACATCTTTGAGTCGTTTTTTGAGCCTGGATGCGCTTGTGATCGTCTTGGAGGTGAATTTCTTCAGACCATGCCGTGCGATGATCTCGTCGACTGCTTCATCGGTCATTGCCGCGGCAATCACCAATCCGGTCGCCGTGCAGTGGAACGGTGATCTGCTTCCAAGCCGTGTGACCATTTTCCAAATCTCCGGCGTGTCTGCCCGGTCCACGAGAACAACTTCATCGTGATCGAGCAGCGCGAGGTAGAAACTCTCTCGCGTCTCGTGCGCTAGTTTCAAAAGGTGTTGATGTGCAAGAGTCTTCAGGTCGATCCTGGAGAGTGCAGCGTTACCCCACCCGAGCAGTTTCATGCCCAGTGAAAACAGCTTGCGCTCCTTGTCCTCCACGATGACCGAGTGTTCATGAAGAGTGTGGAGGATGCGGAACATGGTGCTCTTGGGGACTTTCGTCTGCGACGCCAGCTGTGCCAGCGACATACCGTGTTGGGCAGAGGAGAGGATTTCGAGAACCCTGATTGCACGATCGACGGCGGGGACAGTGTAGTTGAGTGCCATAGGGTATCATTTTGCTAATTGAATGGTGTTTAATTAAGGTGCAAGGGATTATAACGGAATAAGACGGGGATGTCAAGAATCATGAGGGGGGATTGTCGAAGCGTTTCGCGCTGCGGTACAGCGGTTTTGCGAGTTTTTCAGAAGTGGGAACGGCCTCCGGGCAGGGGCCTATGCCGCATCGGGCTCAACTTCGACAAGTGTGTACGGCCCCTTCGGAATGACTGCGATGGCAGCGTCTCTGCCGAGTTTTCGCAGTCCGCTCTCGATTGCCTCTTCCACCGATCCAGCGGAATGGACGAAGAGCTTTTCTCTCTGCGCGGCCTCAATGCCTCGCGCAACGACAACAACCTCACCCCTGCGAACCGCTTTCACGCTTTCCTGGAGCTGCCACTGATCGATCTCGACCGGATGAGAGTGAATCCACGCGTCAAATTCCTCCGCCGTTCGAAACCTCGTCGCCATCGCGCTGAACGATTCTCCGCCCAAACCCTCGGCACACTCAGCCGCGAGAATGAGCATACCACCATCCTTCAGGATCGGCAGGGCTGCCGTCATTCCCTTGACCGCCTGATAGTACGTCAGATCGAGCGGGAACCCCGCACTCGTTGTCACAACAATATCTGCGGGCTTTCGAAGCGCTGCACGGACAAATGTTCGCACCGACCGAACTCCTGCAGCGTGCGCTTTCACAGGATGACCGGCGAAAACCCCCGTGATCCTCTTCTCGACATCAAGCGCAACGTCGACCATGAAGTCGTGGCCGGCCATGCCGGCAATCTCAAGCAGCTCATGGTGCAGCGGATTACGATCGATTGATCCTTCACAGCAGAGAGGGTCGTCAAGAAATTTCGGACTGTGCAGCGCTTTGATCGTCTCTTCGCCTGCATTACCCGGAGCAATAAGCTTCCGACCCCCGGAGAAACCTGCCATCAGGTGTGGCTCGATGAAACCGACGGTGATTTTCAACTCTGCGTCGACGTAACGGGAATCGATGAACACGGGCGTGTTCTTCTTTGTCGTGCCAAGGTACCGTTGCTCCGCGAGCATTGTTGCCTTGTGATCCACCACCCTGTACTTCTTCACGATTTCACCGCCGAGCATCAATTCCTTTTCGGGATCTGTGCTCGGCCGGTGAAGACCCGTCGCAACGAGAATCGTGATTGCATCGTCGGGCAGCCCGCACTCGTTCAGAGTCCGCAGGATCGGAGGTAACAATTGTTTGTTCGGGACAGGCCTCGTAATGTCACACACAGCAATGCACGCCGACCGGACGTTCCGCGCCAGCTCGCCCAATGCCGGCGACTCGATTGGCGTGCGGAGTGCGTTCTCGATGCTTCCGGCCGCATCGCTTAACGGCGTCGCTGTGGCGTGCGTGAGAACGCCGACCAGGTTTTTCTCCGGCACCTCAATGTCGAGGCCGTCTTTGCCGTATGCGAGATGAATGTTCATGCAATCTATCCGAGGAGCTATTGCGCGGCCTGTGCCGCAAGGATGCGCGCTTCTTCCTCTTTCCGTTCCGTCCTCTTGCCAAAAACCCACAACGATCCGCCGAACCCCCACAAGATAAGCACCATGGCGGCTACCGCCATGAACTCGAACTTTTCGAGATGTGTAAAGAACGACGCTGAGACGAGGAATCCGAGGAAAATGACCGTGCGACCCACGAGAGGCATCGTTGATACCTGCCTGCGGCCGCCGCCGTACACTTCCTTCGCGACGTCAATCGGCGTGTCAACCTTTTTGAAGAACTCCTCTACAACCTTCCGCTCTTCCTCCCTCTCACGTGAGAACAGGCGGGCGAAAAGAATCAGGCTGCCGCCCATCGAGAACGCGCTGATGTAAGCGAGAGCAATCTGGAGTGATGGATCGAGGCCGAGGGGATTGCCGACCACCGCACGTGAAAAGAGAAGCGAAAGAATGATGGCGATGATTGCCGAGATGCCGCCGAGGAGTGCTTTGTTTTTCTTGTAGAGCTGGCCTGTCCACTGCGACGTCGCGAAGATTCCAAACGTCATCACCGCCGCCAGGTACACTTGTGGTCCGATATCCCAACCCAAAAGGAATTTCACCGTTGCACCCGAGATCAGGCCCCACGTGATCGCGCCGACCGCAGCCCACTTCGGAACGCGGCGGAACAAGAGTCCAAATGCCAGGGGAATGACAACCGGGATGTTGAACAGCGTGAAGAATGCCTGCATGAGGTTGAAGATCCCGAACTTGCTGGTGACGAACGAGACTGCGAGTCCCATGACAATGAGACCGATGGTCAGCGCCGCAATGCGGCCGACTTTCAGCAGCTGCTTGTCGTCAAGACTCGGCCGGAACATTCCTTTATAAATGTCGTGGGAGATGATGGACGAGACCATGTTGTAGACCGTGCTGAGCGTCGTCATCGTTGCCGCGAGCATGGCTGCGATAAACACGCCGATCAGGCCGTGGGGAAGCAGCTTCATCACTAATCCAACAAAAACAAGGTCCTGCGGGTTCTTGCCGATAAACGGCGTAAAAAACTCGACCTGGGACAAATCGGGCCAGTAGATTTTCGCCACAAGCGGCGGGATGCCAAACACAAGGGGCGTACAGAGCGCAAGCGCTGCCGCCATGCGCCCGACGCGTTTGGCGCTTTTCTCGTCCTTCACAGAATAGAATCGCGGCGCACCTCCCGCAGCGAACCCGAGCGTTGTGATGATGAGAATCGAGAGCAGCCAGTGCTCTGTGTAGTGAACATCGTTATAGGTATGATCGAACGAAAGGGGCGGAAGCTTGTCGAAGAGCGTCCCCAGCCCTCCAATCAGGTTGAGGCTTAACGGCATGACGATAAAGGTGATGCCAACGAGGATGACCCCCTGGACGACATCCATCGCCATGTCTCCCCACAATCCACCGAGGAAATTGTGGAGCATAACGATGCTGCCAATCATGATGACAATCACGGTCAGGTCGAAGCCGATGATCGGTGCAAACAGCTTGCACGTCGATGCGAGCTGAACGCCGGCCGACAGCGTGTAGTTGACTGCGATCACCCAGCTGAGAAACTGCTGTGTCGTAATGTTGAACCTCGAGAGCGTGTACTCGAGAGGTGAAATTGAGCGGGTGCGCCGCCACTTGGCGGCCGTGAGGCTCGACCCGACGAAGTATGCGATCGGGCTGATCGCAAAATAGAGCGTCGTAAACCAACCCGTGGAGTAGGCAAACCCTGCCGCACCGGTGAACAGCCACGCGCTGAAATTTCCCATGTAGAGGGAGATGCCCGACATCCACCACGGGATCATACTCCCTCCCGTGAAGTACTCCTTTCCCCCCTTGTTCACCTTCATGAAGAACAGCCCGATCCCCATGATGATGAGGAAATAGGTGAAAACGACGATGAGGTCAAAGGTATTGACTGACTTCATTCGGGTTCCTTTCGCGATTAAATGACGTCTCTGTCTTCGTGCAACAATTCAGTCGTCATGCACCTGTCGTCGTTACGCCGCGGTACCGATCGCGGCAAGGTGCATGATTGCTTCCTGGCTTGCTTCGCTCCGCGTCAGCTCTCCCGTGATCGCTCCATCCCGCATCACGTAAATCCTGTCCGCCAGCCGGAGCACCTCCGGCAGTTCAGACGAAATCAACAGCACTGCAACTCCGTTACGCGCCAGATCAAGAATCAGATTGTGAATTTCCGATTTCGCGCCGACGTCGATGCCGCGTGTTGGTTCGTCGAGCATAAGGATCGCCGGCTTCAGCCAGAGCCATTTCGCCAGCACAACCTTCTGCTGGTTGCCTCCGCTCAGCGTCGACACTTCAGCCTCTTCCGACGACGCTTTGATGGAGAACTGCGCTGAACTTGTCCGTGCGAGATTGGTTTCCGACGGACCGTTGATAAATCCAAGCCGGGAGAGCAGCCGGAGACCCGTCAGCGAAATGTTGTGCTTGACCGATTGGATTGAGACGAGTCCCTCCCCTTTACGATCTTCCGGGACAAACGAAATGCCGCGCCTGATTGCGTCACCAGGATTCCTGATGATCACCGGAGAGCCGTTGATCATGATGGAACCGGCGTCCATCCGGTGCAATCCAAAGATTGTCTTTGCAACCTCACTGCGCCCTGAACCGACAAGCCCGGCGAGCGCAACGATCTCTCCCTTCCGAACCCTCAGGGACACATCGCGGACGTGTATGGACGATTCGCTGACCGACAGTCCCTTCACTTCCAGACTGATCTCATCATGCGTTGTGCGCCCTGCGCCGGCGGGAAGATCCTTGATCTCCCTTCCCACCATCATGGTGATGATTTCTTTCTCGGTTGTCTTCGCGACATCGACCGTCCCCACATAGTGTCCGTCCCGAAGGATGCTCGCGCGATGGCAAAGTTCGAAAATCTCCTTCAAGCGATGTGAAACGTAGACGATCGTCAATCCACCGGCGTTGAGTTTCTTGAGAAGATCAAACAGGATTTCGGTCTCATGCCCGGTGATGGATGCGGTGGGTTCGTCGAGGATGAGGATCTTCGTCGAAAACGCGAGCGCCCTCGCGATCTGCACAAGCTGAACTTCTGCCGGGCTCAACTCGGCGAGGAGCGTTGTCGGGGAAAGGTTCAGCCCGAGTCTTGCGAGAATTTCGTTCGTCCTGGCGTTAAGTGTGTTGAAATCCACAAACCCCGGAGCCCTGGTGGGTTCCCTGCCAAGGAAGATGTTTTCGGCGACAGTCATGTGAGGCACCAGGTGCGGTTCCTGGTAGACCGTGCTGATGCCCGCATGTTGCGCGTCGACTGCCGACTTGAATGTTGTCTGCGCCCCCTGGATTGACACCACGCCGGAATCCCTTGCGAGGACCCCGGACAGAATTTTCATCAGTGTCGATTTGCCGGCCCCGTTTTCTCCCATGAGGGCGTGGATTTCGCCGGCTTCGATCGAAAAGCTCACTGCGTCGAGGGCCGTGGTCCCGCCAAATCTCTTGGTGACACGTTCAAATTGTACTATGGACGCCATGGATGAAGTCTCTTCCGATTACAGCGCTTCCCCTTTTCGTGCCCGGGGTTTGAACACATTCCAGGTTGATGTCCGGATTCTCCGGATCCATGGAGGAGGATTCTTTGCGATCACATCGAGCCCGACCGCCAGGACGAGCACGCTCCCCCTGACGACAAGCTGCAGCCAGTTTTCAAGGTTCGTGTAGTCCATTCCCTGGATCACCGTTGCCATGACGAGTCCGCCAAGGAAGGTCCCGAATATAGATCCCCGCCCGCCGAGGAGACTTGTGCCGCCGATGATTGCCGCAGCGATTGCGTACAGTTCATAGTACTGTCCGCCGTTCTTCGTCGATCCCTGATTCTGCGCCATCCACACGACTCCCGCCACCGCAGCAAGGAATCCCATGAGGGCAAATACTGCGACCGTCTTTCGTTCGATGCGTATGCCCGACACTCTCGCCGCTTCAACATTGCCGCCAATTGCAAACAAATAACGCCCGAACGTTGTCTGTTTCGAGACTACGTGAAGGACGACGAGCACGACGACCATGACGAGCGTCTGGTTCGGGATGCCTTTGTATTCATTCATCTTGTACACAAGCCCTGCGAGCAGCCCGGCAGTCAGCAGGATAATGCCTCCAATGGCGGGGAGCGTGAGTGCAGGAAGATTCA
The DNA here is from genome assembly GCA_035506075.1 of Bacteroidota bacterium. Classification (GTDB taxonomy): domain Bacteria; phylum Bacteroidota; class Ignavibacteria; order UBA10030; family UBA10030; genus UBA9647. The sequence continues at coordinate 7,128 of DATJQB010000094.1, forward strand.
TTTTCTTCCGGTTTCTCCGCCCGACGATCAGCAGCACGGCCATGAGAAGCGTGACAAGAACAGCAATCGCATACCCTGTGCCCGCCGGGATGTAGTCAAAACCCAGCGAAACAACCCAGCTGCCCGAGGGAATGCGCGGATCGAACTCGCTCACCTTCTGGGTGATGCCGCGGAAAATGAACATCCCGCCAAGGGTCACGATGAATGATGGAATGGCGAAATACGCCACGAGGACTCCTTGCAGCGCACCGAGGAGCGTTCCAATCGCAAGGGCTATCGGGATGGCGACGTTCGCCGGGAGGCCTGGCCCATATTCCGGATTCATCATCAGGGCCGCTGAGGCAGCCACCAACGCGAGCAGCGATCCAACTGAGAGATCGATATAGCCGGCAATGATGACAAGCGTCATCCCGGCGGCAAGAATTGTCCAGCTGGCCATATCGCGGCTCAGCTTGGCAATGCTCTCACCGCTGAAGTAGAATTCACCAACCTGCATCCTGAAAAAGATCCACATCAGGATGAGGATAAGAACCATCGACGCAACCCGCAGGTTGAGCCGTATACCGAATCGCGGTTCAGTCATAGTTGAGAGGGGGGTAATCATTTCGGCCATAGATCCTTCGGAACGTTTGCGTACACCTTCTCGAGCGGCTGCCAACCGTCGGCCACAACCGTTTTTGCGATGTTCTCTTTCGTGACAAACACCGGCTCGAGGAAAATAGACGGGACTTTTTTGTACCCGTTGTCCAGATAATTGACTGTGTATCCCAGCGCCTTGATTATTTCTTCCGGTTTTTCCTTCCGGGAGAGCCTGTATGCGACCTGTGCGGAGACTTCTGCAAGAAGCTGGACGGGCTTGTAGACGGTGACCGCCTGCGTCCCTTCCACGATGCGCTGACAGGCCTGGAGTTCGGCATCTTGTCCGGAGACCGCGATATTCCGGCTCATTTTTTCCGCCTGCAAAGCGGCAACAACGCCCCCCGCTGTCGCATCGTTCGAAGCGATGATTGCATCAATCCTTTTTTTCTCTGCGTTGAATTTCGTGATCAGGTTGCCGACCTTGCGGCGTGCTTCGTCACGATCCCAGTCATCAAGAAACGGATCTGCGAGAATTATGATCTTCTTGCCGGTCTTCATCTCGTACTCTTTGATCGCACGGAGTTGGCCTTCACGGAGGAGCTTGGCGTTGTTGTCCGAGGCCGCGCCGCCGAGGAGAATGAAGTTTCCCTCCGGCACTTTCTGAAGCACTCCCTGTGCCTGAAGATAGCCGACTTTTTCGTTGTCGAAGGTGATGTACATGTCGAGGTCGCAGCCGACGATGAGCCTGTCGTACGCGAGAACAGGGACATTCTTTTCGTGCGCACTTGTGATGATCCGGGCAGCCGTGTTCAAATTCTTCGGCACGACAACAAGCGCATTGACCCCCTGCGTCAGCAGCGTCTCCGCCTGCTTGTTCTGGCGATCCTGGTCCCCGTCAGCGACGGCGCGGAGAACAGTGCCCCCGAATGATTTCGATTTTTCGTTGAAGAACGACTCGTCGCGTTTCCACCGGTCGAGGTCGTAGGTTTCCATCAGGAACCCGACCGTGTACTTCTCTCCCGATGCGGAGCTCTTTTGTTCTTTCCCACCGCAGCCAGACAAGACAAGGACGGAAAAAGTCAGGATGCCTGCAGCAAAGAGTAATTTCATTGGATGTTCCCTCCCGATGTTCAGTTCTGCAGCCTCAGGTTCAATTGTGTAAGCCAGCGATCATACGCTTCGAAATAATCGGCTTTATTCGATTCAGGTTCAATACTTCCGACCACAGAAAGTCCCCGGAACGCGTCTTTCACTGATGGAATGAGACCGGCACCAACCGCGGCAGCGCGTGCTGCTCCTTGAGCACCATCGGTGTTGTAGAGCTCGATCCGGACGTCGGCAAGGCTTGCAAGTGTCTTGCAGAATATCGGGCTGAGGAACATGTTCGCCGCACCCGCCCGGAGAACGCTGGGCCTGATGGCAAGGGACTGCATGATGTCAATGCCATACTTGAATGAACACGCGACCCCCTCCTGAACGGCTCTGAAGACTTCCCCCCTCGAATGCACGTTGAAATTCAATCCATGAAATGACGCGCCGATTTCCTTGTCGCCAAGCATTCGCTCCGCACCGTTTCCAAAGGGGAGAATGGAAAGCCCGCGCGAACCGACGGCGGCAATTGATGCCAGCTCGTTCATTTTCTCGTAGGAGAGCGCCCCGTCGGCCGAGAGTCTTCTGATCCAGCTGTTTGAAATCCCGGTGCCGTTAATGCAGAGGAGTATGCCGACACGCGGGTTTTGCGGTGTGTGGTTCACATGGGCAAACGCATTGATCCGGGACTGTGGATCGCAATTCAACGATCCGCTGACAGCGTAGACGACCCCCGATGTTCCTGCGGTTGCCGCAATCTCACCCGGTTCCAGGACGTTGAGTGAGAATGCATTGTTCGGTTGATCGCCGGCTCGATAGGCGATGGGAATTCCGGCCTTGAGACCCAGCTCCCTCGCGGCGGAAGCCGTTACCGAACCCTGATAGCCGATGGATGGAACGCGGTCGGCAAGAAGATCTCTCCGCATGTCGTAGTACGAGAGAATCCGGTCCGAGACATCGTTGGCCGGAAAGTTCCAGAACATCCCCTCTGAGAGTCCCGATGCCGTAGTCTTGCATTCGCCCGACAGCCGCAGGGCAATGTATTCGCCGGGCAGGAGCATCTTGTGGATCTTTGCATAGACCTGCGGTTCGTTCAGTTTCACCCATCGCAGCTTCGAAGCTGTGAAGTTCCCGGGTGAGTTCAGCAGCTCCTTCAGACAGACTCCTTCACCGATCTCGGAAAACGCCTTACGGCCAATTTCCGTGGCCCGGCTGTCGCACCAGATAATCGAGCTTCGGAGGGGTTTGAGGTCACGATCGACGAGCACAAGTCCGTGCATCTGGTATGAGATGCCAATGGTCCGAACTTCTTCGAGTGAAATGGTTGTCCGGCCTGCAAGAAGGCGCGTGACGCCGACGATCGCATCCCACCACGAATCCGGATCCTGTTCTGCCCATCCTGCAACGGGAGAAGTGATCGGCATTTCCTTGTCAGGGTACGACGCTGCGGCAACCACCGTCCCGTTTTCTGCGTTGATGATCGACGCCTTGATAAACGAACTTCCGACATCATATCCGAGTGCATACATGGTGTAACAACCTCTCTTTCAACGGTGCCGGGTTGACCGGCTCACCGCATTGTCATGATTTTGATGCCGCACGCGTCCCTTCGAGCACGCGGTCGACTTCTTCGGGAGAATTATAGATGTGTGTGGAGATTCTCAATCCATTCACGCCCCCTTCACTCACTCCGCGGGTCCGGAGATCGTACTTGTTCAGGTGCGTCTGGAGCTCCAGATACGACATTTTTTCGTGTTTCACTGTCACGAGCGCGCTGCGATCGGCATCATGCACGGGGGAGAGAACGTTGACGTACGGAATCTCCCGCAGTCCGTTGATAAGCCTGGTTGAGAGCACCTGATCCCGCTTCCAGACATTCTCCATGCCGATTCTTTGCATGAACTTGATCGCGGCCCCAAGACCAACTCTGAGTGGAGCACTCACGGTGCCGAACTCGTACCTCTGCGCCGTAGGATGGAACGTCATTGTCCCCTTCGCAAGATCGAAGACATCAGCGGAATAGGCGCCTGTGAATTTCGGCTTGATGACATCGAGCATATCCTTGCGGACGTATAATAGCCCCGTTTCTTTCGGACCCAGCAGCCATTTGTGCCCGCTTGTGGCGTAGGCATCACAGCCGAGCTCGTGGAGGCTGAAGGGGAACATTCCTGCTGTCTGCGCTCCGTCGACAAAGAGCCAGATGTTCCTCGACTTCGCGAGCTCCGAGAGAGCCTTGATCGGCATGCGGAGCCCGACAGTCGTCGTGACATGCGGAACACTGATGAGGCGCGTCCGGGGGGTGATCAGCTTCGCAATACGGTCGACATTGTCCTGCGCCGATTCGACTGACGGCTCAAACGTCTTGACGACAATTCCTTCACGCTGCACGAGCGCCAGCCAGGGAACGGCGTTGCCGACGTGTTCATGCGTCGTTGTGATCATCTCATCACCCCGTTTCAGCGGAAGGCCGTTGCAGACGATGTTGATTCCTTCGGTCGCATTCCGCGTAAACGCAAGCTCACCCGGTTCACAGCCAAGGAGTGAGGCGGCCGCGGCTTTTATATCCTTCCAAAGCTCGTCCGTATGGCCGGTCTCGCAGATCTTCTCCAGTTCATCCATCTTGGACTTGACTGCGTCGATGACCGCGTAGGGGGATGCGCCGAGCCCACCCGTATTCAGATACGCGCGGTCATCGCTCAACGGAAACTGCAGGCGGAGGACTTTCCAGAACTGTTCGTCGTCCACGCCCGCGGTCGGCCATGCGGGTCTTATCGCCGGATCTGCTGTGCTGCGAAATCCTGAAAGGCTGGCGACCGCCATTGTTCCAAAGATCGCGTTGAAGAATTCCGTTCTCTTCATTCCTCATCCTCCAATTGTGAATTCAATGGTGAGTGATCCTCTCGAAGGATAGGGAATCGAAATGGCGCCATCCTCAACCGCCACTGCCTTGCCGTTCACGTTCGCCGACGTCTTTTCGCCGGCCCTGCGAATGTGGATTGCTACGTGTGTCTTCCGCACGATGTGCGTCGACCGGATTTCATCGAGTCCCTTGATGAGGTGCGGCTTGACCGTCAGCCTGTCGATCTCGGGACGCAGTCCCACAATCTGGTGCACATACAGCGCCATGAGTTCATACCAGATCCATCCCACGATGCCAACCGGAGGGGCCGGGGGTGTGATGCTGTGCCCCAGGTGCTCGAACCACGAACCTGACGGTCCCGTGGGAAGGTTTGTCAACCATTTGAGTACACGCCATACTTTGTCATCGTTTCCCGCCTCGGCGTGCGCACGCGCAACCATGACGGAATTAAACGGCCATGCTGCGGGTGGATCCGGTTCGCTGTGCGTGTTATACCGCGAGTAGCCGCCTTCGGTCCATTGCTGACTCCAGAGTGTGTCAACCCATTCGAGCGTCTTCAGCGAGAGGTCGCTCTTCGGATCGATCATCCCGAAGATGATGGGAAACGCGACGGTTGTGTCCGGATCGAGCGCCGGCTTGTCATCGGTGGCAAGCGGTGATCCGGGAGGCATCGCGCCTCTGTTGGGTGGAATGCTCAGCTGCTGCCATTCGCCATTTCGCCTTCTTCTCTTGATAAGGCGGCCGTTCTCGATCATCCTGAATGTCGGATCGTTCAGAAACGACTCTTTCATGGTCCGCGATGCCCGGAGCCAGCGTTGTTCGGTCTCACGGTCTTTCATCACGCGCGCCAGTTCCGCTCCCTTTTCAAGTCCCATGATAATCCAGAACTGGTATGCCATCTCGAATCCGTCTTCGATGCCATGGGGATCGCTTCGTTCCCAGAACTCCCGCTTATTGTGGACCATGTTGGCGCGCTTGTCGTAAAAAACATCCTGGAGTGGAAAATCAGCGCAGAGTTTGATCTTGTCCCAGTACTTCCTCACAAGTTCAAAATCACCGGTCCAGCAGACATACTCCCAGAGGCTGTGCACCAGGCTGCCGTTCTGATTCAGCTCCGTATAGTCGTAGCCGAACCAACGGCTCGATTCGATCGTCCGCCCGTCAAACCCGATCGCATGCTTGAGGTTGTTCTCGACAAGCAGGCGCGCTTCATCCACGAACCCGGAGCGCAGGAAACCGATCGCCGCCCAAAGGTGGTCGATGACCCATTCCATGCAGTATTCCCATACACCGGCATCCATGCGCGCGTTGTTCCCCATGACAGCCCGGAGACTTGTTTTCGAGACTTTCCAAAGGTGATCGAATTCCTTGTTGCCCGTCTCCAGAATTCCCTTCTCGCCCCAATACCGCACGGTGTTCTTCCAGAGCACGTTGAAGGATTTCGTCTTCAAGATCTTCTCGCCGTCATTCAGACCGTACCCATACGTTGCGTGACCGGTTTCGCCCGCAGGAATTGTGCCCACATCGACGTGCACGTCGTAGCGGCCCGAAACCGTGACGCTCTTCTCAAGAGCGAACAGTTTCATCTTCGCCAGGCCGCGGGCGAACGCTGCTTTCTCTTGTTCATCCACGAAGATCTGATCAAAAAGACCGAAGTTTGCATAGAGCGAAAGATTGGTGTGAACATGCAGCGGCCGCGACGATCCATTCCTCACGTTCACCCGCCTGAAGAGAACCGAACCCTCGCTCGGGGCGAAGAACTCCTCCTCGATCTCGCACTCCCCCGCCTTCCAGCGCAGGGAGACTATCGGAACGTTCTCAACGTATTTCCATTCAACAGCGATGAAGTTCTCGGGAGTCACCGAGTATCCCTTTACCCCCGAGTACATACCTTCTTTCTTTGATCCCCCGCTGTCGCCTTCCTCCACACTGACGCCAAGGCGTGTGTTTGTGAGCCCCCGTTCCGGGTGATAGAGGTACGTGCTCCACTTTCGGCTGAAGAGTCCCGGGTTCATGAAGGTGAAGCCGAGGAACGTGCCGCTGTTCTCTTTCGGGCAGTGCTGCACAACGCCGGTGATGTCGCCGTTGCCGAAGAAGAAATATTCGACACCGGGAAGGCAGGTGATGAAATCCGGGTGCATGCGCTGCAGCGTGTCAAGATTCGTCGGCGCCTGCGGGGTTTGCGGCCGAGTGTTGTTCGCCGCAGCCTCGGTAAAATGAAGTCCACTTCCCAGTAATGCGCCCGCTGCGGCGGGGGTTTTCAGAAAATCTCTGCGTCTCATGATCAGGATCCCTGTTGGTAGCGAAATTCCACAACCGCTTTTTTCTTCAATGCGAGATCAGCGTCAACATAGGAACTCTCTTCAACGCTGCTGTTGGCAAATCTCATCTTCTTCCCGTTCACAGTCGCGGCGACAGCCTTCGTGCCGCGCGGAAGAAGCACGTGAAGATGTGTGGATGATGTGCCCTTCAGCTGCAATTCGATGGTCTTCGATGACTCGCTATGTGCAAATGAATACTCAAATGATGCACCAGATGCTCCGTACGCAGCACAGACCTGCGCTTCGTCGCGCCCTGCCGCGATCCAACGCGGCGAGAGCGAAACTTGCTCATAGAGTTTGTGCCGGTCCACAACTCCGGCCAGCCCTTCCATCATGGCGTACAACATTGCCGATGAGCCCCACCCGTCGGTTGGCGAAGCATCGGGGCTCGTACTTGTTTCGATCGATGACGGTTTGCCGTCGGGGAAGTACCAGAGGTAGGTCTCGTTGTTGTTCGTGAGCTGCTCGTACTTCAGAAGCTGCTCGACGCCGTACTCCTCGAATCCGTGCTCGAATGCCGCCTTCGCAAGCTCACCGCCGACAAGGGGAAGCAACCCGCCGTTGCAGTATGCCCCGCCCACGAGCTTTTCATCTCCATAGATTCCGTCCGGCATCGGGGGATCGATGCTGAACCAGTCGGCAAAGGCCGACAGTGCGGCTCCTCGTTTCCTGTATTCCCTGATGATGCTCACCGCCATCGCGTGTGTCGCAAGCCCGCGGTTGATGTTCATCGGGTTGCTGAGACTGAGTTGTTCCGACTCATCAACGCCATCGATGTGCACCGGAACCAGGTGAACGTGATGTGTATAGAATCGCCCGTTGAAGGAGACCTTGTTCGCCCGTCTCCGGAATTTCTCTGCAAACGTTCCCCAATGAACCGCCTTCTTCTTCTGCCCCAGCACTGAATAAAGAGCCGCAACCTGGGAGAACGCTTCGAAGAAACCGGAGCTGTCCCCGTGCATGATCCCCCAGTATGTGTCGTCGTTGATCTGGAAATTCAGCCATGGGTGACGGCCGGCAGTATAATCAAAATCCCACGTGTCGATGGTATAGCCGCGTTTGACGAGCTTCGTCTTCGTGTCCCATCTCCACTCATCAGTCAGGACGTAGTTCAGCGCTTTTTCAACCACCGGCATGAGGCTGCGGACCCATTGATCGTCGCCGGTTGCCTGCCAGGCGAGATAGAGTGCTTTGATGAATCGGTATTCGACGTCCGCCTCAACCGGTACCCGGACATATTTCGCCCAGTTCTCTTTTTCACATGGCACCTTTTCCGGCGTCATCGTGAAGTAATCAAACAACCACCCGTGCGCTGTCTGCGTCTCGGCGAAGTGATCAACAATGCTCTTCATGTCGGATTCCCAGTAGCGGAATCCCCGCATCATATCCGAGTAGTCACGAATCCAGAGGCTGGGTGTGTCCGGGGTGCGGTACCCGCGAACTCTCGTGCCGAACATATTGTACTCGGTCACATCCTTCATCAGGAAGTTCCTGATGCGCGGGTAGAGAGCATCAAGGTGCGGATCGCCGCAGCGTATGGAGGTCTCTTTCATAGAACGATCAGTTCCTGGGTTGGGCATGACGCTGAATTGTTGGTACGCCAAATTGCTCGCTCGTTTTGCGGACGGCCTCGAGGTTTTCAAGCGGAGAGGCCGGCACCACGTTGAAGCCATCTCCAAGAATGATGCCACCGTACTCCGCCAGAACGGAAAGCACGCGTTGCGTCTGCTCCTCCACATCATGTGCCGAACCCTGAAAGAGCGTCATAGGATCGATGTTTCCGTGGAGCAGCACCCTGCCGGCGAGGGCGAGCATCTCTTCCGGGGCGTTGCCTGATCCGTAGCCTGTCAGCTCGGTGATATGAAGATCGTTCAGCAGCGCATCGTGAAGATGGACGTTTCTGCCGCAAAGATGCATCATGCGCCCGTCATGGCGATCCGTTCCGAACAAGTCATACAATCGCCTGGCTGAAGGAACACAGAATTCACGATACTGGTCAAGCGCAATGATCTGTGCCGAATCGTCTGAATACACCAGTCCGTCGTTCGTCGGCCGGCCGGCGATGTTGCGGAACATCGTCTCCATTTCGACAAACCGCCCGGTGATCATTGCGAGAAAGTTCTTGCACTCCTCCGGCGCTTCAAGCATCCAGGTATAGAAATTCGTGTCCACGAGATCGACCGCCGTCATGAATGGACTGTCGGCATTGATTCCGATCGTCACCCGGATGGGCATCCGCTCGCCGTTCAGTGTCATCGTGACTTCATCGGCGAGCCGCTTCATCTCGTGGAACCACTCGAGTTTCTTTCCCCAGAGTGTTGCACGCCAATCGGGCAATGCGTGCGCTGTGAGCTCTTCGATCGTCCGGATACAGGGGATCGCCTGCGGTGTTTCATTCTCCTGCCAGTAGATCTCGGCGCCGCAGCCGCTTGCGTTGGTGACGTTTTGAAAATCCGGGGCGACAACAACGACAGGTTCCGTAAACCAGTCGTCCGGGATGTTTTCGATCCGCCACTTGAGATTTTCAAGCTGATGAAAGAACTGTGTCTTCGGATCGGAGAAGTACTCAGCAAACGTCACGCCCCGCTCATGCAGCAGATAACGTGCTTCGATCCCCAGCAGGACCGGTGCCCTGTCGTACCATCCGAAGTCGTACGCGGCTTCCATCCTTCTCCTGCTCTTTTCCACCTCTGCCGCGGGAAAGTTCACATCGATGCGGTGCGCCACGTTGCTGCTCCCTGACCAGACATACCTCAGATAAGAATCTCTCAATAGTAAAGAGCGAACGTCGAAGAGTAAAGAAGAAATTCTCTCTTCGCCTATCGCATTCTCCACATATACTCCGGGTCGATGCGCGGCACATCATCAATATGCCGCTCCATCAACGAAATCTTCCGCCGCAACTGTTCGCCAAAACCGGGCCCGTAGAGATGCAGCGTCTCTGC
>DATJQB010000095.1:0-20107 GCA_035506075.1 Bacteroidota bacterium
GGCCGACATTGCCAGATACAGGTACGACGAATACAGCTCATGATTAATCTGCTGATTGATGGCGTCCTGAATTTTTTTCGGTAGCATGTTGGTTCTCCTTATGATAGTACGATTGAAATCAACTTCGTTTGTCTTGAACCATGGGAGACGTCAACGGGTTCCCAGATACCTGGGAAGCCAGAGACTCAGATCTGGGATATATGTGATCACAAGAAGCGCAACAGCCTCCATCACGATGAAGCCAATGACAGCTTTGGAGAGATGGTAGACTGATTTCTCAAACCTGAGACTCGAGAGGAACAGGTTGAGGCCCATGGGAGGCATCAAATACCCCAGCTCGAGATTCGTCAGGAATATGATTCCAAGGTGAACCGGATCGATATTGAACTGTGCTGCGATGGGCAGAATGAGTGGAACAGAAACAATCGCCGAGAAGATCTCCATCATCATCCCGATGACAATCAGGAAGCCATTCAGGATCAACAGGAACATGATCCTGCTTGAGACATGCTGCTGAACAATCTCGAAGAGTCGTTGCGGCACCTGCTGATCGATGAGATAATTCATCAACCCGAGCGCTGATCCAAGGATCATCAGAATGGCCCCTACGAGCACCATGCTTTTTTTCATGACGCGGGGGACATCTTTGAACAGGTGAAGGTCCTTGTAAATGAACACCTCAACGACAAACGCATAGAACGCGGTGATGGCGGCTGCTTCTGTGGCGGTGAAGGCTCCCCCGTAGATTCCCCCGATGACCACGAACGGAAGCGGGAGCTCCCAGGCCGCGGCTTTCAGTGTCGTTGCCAATGTACGCCATTGGAATGGGATCTTTGGCACCTTGGCTTTGACGCTCACACGCAGACTATACGCGGACAGGAACGCAATGAGAATGATGCCCGGGATCAGGCCTGCGACAAACAACTGGTCGATGCTCACCTTTGCCACGAAGCCGTACAAAATGATCGGAAGACTGGGAGGGAACAGGAGGCCAATGCTCCCCGATGCGGTGACGAGACCAAGTGAGAACTGCTCAGGATAGTGCTCTTTTATGAGGATCGGATACAGAAGCCCGCCGAGCGCGACGATTGTGACACCGGACGCTCCTGTAAACGCTGTGAACAATGCACACGTGACAAGCGCAACGATCGCCAACCCTGCAGGCATCCATCCAAAAAGTGCCTGAGCGAGATCGACGAGCCTTTTCGGCGACTTGCTCTCAGCAAGGAGATATCCCGCGAACGTAAAGAGAGGCACAGCGAGAAGCGTTGGCGTATCGGCGATCTTGTAGAGATCGATGATGAGCGCCGAGGTGTCGATGTCGGCAGAGGTGAATGCATAGAGTCCGATTGCACCAAGGATCGTAAAGAGCGGTGCGCCGAGAAGAGCAAGCAGCAGAATAACGAAGACAAAAATCCAAACGCTCATACTCTCTCTCCTTGCGGTGCCTCCCCCGTGACTCGTATGACAGCACGAATGAGGAAATGCACAGCCAGAAGTGCAAAGCCAACCGGAATGATGATCTGCGCATACCAGGATGGGACATTTTCAAAGATCGTGCGGTGATCGGCGATTTCTCCCTGCACAAATGTCCAGGATGCCTTCGCGAGCAGGTAGCAGATTCCGGTTGCGAAAAGATTCGTAAGCACTTCGACGGAAGCGCGGATATTTGGCGAAAGAAACCGTCGCAATGCGTCGATGTTGATGTGTCGATTTTCGCTTGTTGCTATCGCAGCTCCGAGGAATCCGAGCCACAGGAGCAGATGGCGCAGCAGAATGTCGGCCCAGAAAATCCCGGAGGAAAACAGGTTGCGCAGCACGACCTGAAGGAACGCCATCACGACCATGACCGACAGCAGGGTGATCAGCACCGTCTCTTCAATCCGTGTAAGGGTCTTGTCGATACGCTTGAGAATGTTCATTTCGATCCGTGGCGGGTTTTCCGGTACTCCGCGACCGCTTTTTCCACTTTGTTTAGGAAGTCCTCAGAATAGAGCTTGCCAACGAGGGCGCGGCGGGAACGGTTGCCCACATCGACGTACTCCAGCACATCTTTGTCGTTCGCGGGAAGGATCGTTATTCCGCGCTTCGTCAGTTCGACAAGCGCGTCCTTGTTGTCCTTCCTGCTCATCTGCGTAAGCTTCGAGATGTAGGAGCGACCGTTTCTCAGGAGAATCTCCTGCAGGTCCTTCGGCAGCTGATCATAGTATTTCTTTGAGATGAGGACGGCCCCGGACGCGTCCGCAAGCGGCACATCGATCATGTATTTCACTCTGGTATACCATTGCAGAGCGATCGCTGCGTACGGAGTGGTATAGAATGCATCAATCAGTCCGGTTTGAAGCGATGTATTAACATCGGTGACGGAGAGAGGTATGGGATTGATGCCAAGCGTGCGGAATGCAGTCTCAGCGATCGGGTCACCTTCCCACGTCCACATTTTGATCCCCTTCAGATCATCCCTTTTCCGGATGGGTGAGGAGGTGAAGACGTGGACGAATCCGACTTCCGCCCAACCGAGAAGGACGTATCCCCCCTCCTCGAATGCCTGTTCGAAGTCGCTTCCGAATTCTTTATACAGCATGTCCATCTCGTCGTCACTGCGAACAAGGAACGGAGAATCAAGAATGCGCACTTTGGGTGCTATTTCGCCCATTCCAACGCCGGTGAATCCTCCGCTGTGAAGCTGACCGACACGGATTTTTCGGAGCACTGTTTTCTCGTCCCCCTGGACACCCGTGGCGTAGATCTTGAACCCCATGCGTCCGCCGCTTTCCTTTCGGATGGCGGCATCATACTCCTTCATGACGTTCATCCACGTGCTCCCTTCGGGGGCGATGGTGGCGAACTTGATCGTATATTGCTGTGCAAAGGTTGTGAACGAAACGAAGAGCAGCGAGGCAACGGCAGAGGCAAATGTTTTCACGTGGTTTCCTTATAGTGTAGCTGGAACTAGAAGAGATCGTTCATGTGTTCTCGAAGAAGTTTGGCCTTCTTCTTTGCGATGGCGTTCGACAGGCGCGCCTCGGGCAGGATGTCGGGAGAAGCGTCGTCGACTTTTTTCAGCAGCGATTCAAAAAGCTCCTGGTTCTGGGTCTGAACGGCGTACGTCTTCGCGTAGTAGACATACGTCAGGAGAAATTTGCCGCCGTTGACAGCAAGGGCTTTTTCGAACAACTCCTTTGCCTTTTCCGGCTTTCCCCCGAGACTCGGCGGCATCGTTCCCTCGATGCTCCCGAGGATCAGATACGGTCCCCCATGATAGTAGGTCGGATCTGCGCCGCGAACAAACTCCATCATGGCGAGCACCTTGGGCAAATCGGCAACGACGCCGACATCGGAGCGCGTGAGGTTGATGTAGCTCCCCCAGCCAAATGCAGTCCAGAAGACCGCGGGAACGTCATCCTTCGAGAGTGTCGCGAGCGCCGCCTGAAACGCCGGGAGGTCTTTGTCGATTGATTCCTTGATGCGGGCATTGTGAAGCAGAGCTCTCATCGCATAGTCCCTGCCGCGGAGGTAAAACATGCGTGCACGCTCAACGCTGTCATCTTCGGCGAACGCCAGGGCATAGGCGCTGAACCCCTGTGCCGCCATCAGCAGGAGCTTCTCGTTTTCAGGGTCACCTTTGATGAGCGCCTCGACAAGCTTCAGGTTGGAGCCCAGTGCCCCTTCAGCGAGCCTGAGGTCCCCTTCCTCGTTGAATGCTTCGAGACCATAGTCCATGATGCCGCCCATGGTGCGGATCGCCATGGTCTGGACGCACCCCTGCAGGAGGAGAGCAGAGGCCAACAAAGCGAGCTTTCTCATACGGACGTTCGAGTGTTAAGCAGAGAGGGTTCACTACGACGGCAATTCGGGCGGTGAAGCGTGCTCGTGTCCCATCTCACAAAGAGTGTTCTTCAAATGCACGATAATTCGTAAAAAATATAGTCAAAAAAGGCCGAGTTTCAAACCCGTAACTTTCGCGAATTCCAGCTGGCCGCGCGGGGGCTCGAATCCCATTTGATACTGTTTGGAATATGAGCTACCTTTGAATCGGATTTTTCTGACCGCAGCAGACGCGTAGCAGCCCTTCCGGAACGCGCAACATCCACTCACTCAAAATTCTCCATGCACATACTCCTCGTCGAGGATGAAGCCAAAGTCGCACGCTTCATCACAGAAGGTCTCACCGCCGAAGGTTATGAAGTCGAAATTGCCTCCGATGGTTCAGCCGGCGAAAAAAAAGCGATGTCGGGAGAGTACGATCTCATCCTCCTGGATGTCCTCCTGCCAAAAAAGAACGGCTTTGAAGTACTTCACGCACTGCGGAGCAGCGGGATCAGAACCCCTGTCATGATGCTGACGGCGCGGTCCGCAACTGAGGACGTCGTGCAGGGACTCGACAAGGGGGCGGAAGACTACCTGACCAAGCCGTTCGCGTTTACCGAGCTTCTTGCTAGAATACGCGCGCTGCTCCGGCGGGAACGGCAGAGCGTCACCGTCTACAAACTGAACGACCTCTCCCTGAATACGATGACGCGCAAAGCCACGCGCGGAACATCGACCATCGAGCTGACAGCCAGGGAATTTGCCCTGCTTGAATACCTCATGCGGCATCCTCACAAACTGATCTCCCGCCAGCAGCTCGCAAAGGAAATCTGGGGCTTCAACTTCGACCCGGGCACCAACATCATCGACGTGTACGTCAACCACCTGCGGAAAAAGATCGATCAGGGTTTTGAAAAGAAGCTGTTGCATACCGAGCGCGGCAAGGGGTACTACATGTCGGATAAGGACCTCGCCAAGGGTTCGAAAAAATGAAGGTGTTGCACTCGATCCGATCAAAGCTCACGCTCTGGTACTCTTCCCTCCTCGCGCTCACCCTCCTCGGATTCGGCGGCATATCATACTTCTTCACCCGCTCGACGCTGTCGAACACACTCGACATGTCCCTTCGCTCCGAAGTGAAATGGGTGAACGAATTCATCGAGCCTCAGGCAAAAAAGATCCGGCTCAGACGATCGGCGCTGCTGGAACTCCAGCGCCTCAAACAATCGACGCCGCTCCCTGCGGACGCGGAACAGGACGAAGCAGACACGAGCAGCACAGACGAGATATGGAATCAGATCTACGAACATACCATACTCAATCCTCACCGTCAGTTCATCCAGATCCTCGACCGCAACGGAGACCTGCTGTACAACTCCCCCAGCCTTGGCAAGGAGCGACTGGACTACACGCAAATTCCATACGGGTGGGTCAACGTCGTAACGATCCGCGATGAGCAGGGGCATGATCTCCGTCTTGCTGTCACGCAGAACGACTTTGTCAAGATTTTCGTCGCCTATCCCCTCCAGGAGTTGAACGACGCACTCGACGGCATCTTCAACATCTTCAAAGTGCTTTCCCCGCTCGCGCTGCTCATCTCAGTGATCGGAGGATGGTTCCTCGCGCACCGGTCGTTGAAACCGGTCGACATGATCACCCGCACAGCACAAAAGATCAGCGCACAAAATCTGAACCAAAGACTCCCCGGCAAAGAGGTTGACGACGAGCTCGGCCGCCTGACTGCAACGTTCAACGACATGATCGGGCGATTGCAGGAATCGTTCGCCGAGATCCAGAGATTTTCAGCTGACGCCTCCCACGAGCTTCGCACTCCACTCACAATCATGCGGGGTGAAATTGAAGTCGCACTTCGCAAGAAGCGCGTGCCGCCCCACACCCGTGCACTCCTGACAAGCATCCACGATGAGCTCGTACGGCTTTCGTCGATCGTCGAGAGCCTCATGACACTTATCAAGTCCGAATCCGGGCGACTCATGTTTCAGTTTGGTGAAGTCCCGCTCGAGAACCTCGTGCAGGAGCTCGCCGGCGATGCTGTCGTGCTCGCAGCCACGAAGAAGATCAGGGTCATCGTCGGTGGCATGGAACCCCTCACTGTCCGCGGCGACGCATCGCGATTGAGACAGCTCATGCTCAATCTCCTTGAGAATGCAATCAAGTACACACCGCAGCACGGGAGTGTCACACTCTCACTCCGGAGAGCTGGACATCACGC
This sequence comes from Bacteroidota bacterium, assembly GCA_035506075.1. Taxonomy (GTDB): domain Bacteria; phylum Bacteroidota; class Ignavibacteria; order UBA10030; family UBA10030; genus UBA9647. Next base: position 6,044 of record DATJQB010000095.1, read on the forward strand.
GGCGATCGATATCACCGATACGGGCATCGGGATCCCGAAGAAGGAAGTGCAGAAGATCTTCGACCGGTTCTACCGCGTGAAACCGGACGGCACGGGTAGCGGGCTCGGACTCGCCATCGCGAAGTGGATTGCCGAGGCGCATAACGGATCGATTGAGGTCTCGAGCCGTGAGCGAAAAGGGAGCACCTTCACAATCCTGCTGCCGCTCTCTCCTGAAGATCGCCGATAAGCGAACGAGTCGTGAGTGCTACGATCTCCCGCCCGGGCCATTCCTTGATTTTCGGACGTTTTTTCCCTATCTACGTTGTACGGTGCATTGTGAGCACCTCCGCTGAACGTTCAGACTCCGGCGATCATCAGCGTCACTTCGAACCCGGGCTTACGTCGAATCGCTATGCGCAAAACCTATTTCTTCTCCGACGTCCACCTGGGCGTCGGTTCGAAGGATGATGATCGGAAAAAAGAGAAGTCGCTGATCGCATTGCTCGATCGGGTTGCCGAAGACGGCGAGCACCTCTTCATTGTGGGCGACTTGTTTGATTTTTGGTTTGAGTACCGGACGGTCGTGCCAAAAGGATACGTTCGGCTCTTCGCGAAGCTTGCGGACCTCTCCGAGTCAGGCGTTTCCCTTACCTATCTCGCCGGCAACCATGATTTCTGGCTCCGCGATTACTTCGAGCAGGAAATGGGGATGAAGATTGTGAGGGATCCTGTCGAGCGCACCATTCACGGCAAACGATTCTACCTTCATCACGGCGATGGGCTCCTCCGGAACGACACCGGGTACAGAATCCTGAAAAGCGTCCTGCGGAACAAGGTCAACATCGCCCTCTTTTCACTCGTCCACCCCGACCTCGCGGCAGCCATCGCACGCTGGTCGTCCCACAAGTCCCGTCAGTACACTTCAAAGCGGAAGTATGAAGGGGATGACATGGCGACGTTCGCCGAGCAGAAGATTAACGAAGGATATGACTTCGTCGTCATGGGACACAATCACGTCCCCTGCAAACGGAACATCGGCCAGGGGGTATACGTCAACTTGGGGGATTGGATCAGCGAGCGGACGTATGCCGTCTTTGATGGACAATCGTTGGATCTGAAGCAATGGGAGCCGCAGCACGACTGATCGTGATGCAGTGTATTTCCTGGTGATAAGGCATGGCTAAACGAACGTACAGCTCTGAGGACATGGATCGGTACTTCAACGATCCCTCCTACCGCCACTCGTTCCTGCGGCGGGGCGGAGGCTTCATCAAGCGAAACTGGAAAGTTCTTTCGTTTCTCCTGGTGGTGATCGTCGCGCTCCTCTTCTGGTACGGCCGGTACATCATCCGCGGCCTCCCCTCGCTCGAAGAAATCGAAAATCCACGCCCGGCGCTCGCGTCCAAAGTGTACGCGGAAGACGGGGCAGTCCTCGATCAGTTTGCCGAACAAAACCGGACCCGTATTTCGCTCGCAAAAATCCCGCAGGGATTGACCGATGCCCTCATCGCGACAGAGGACAAGGACTTCTACCATCATTGGGGTGTAAACCTTCCCCGGTTCATCCGGCAGATGTTCATCAACGTCCTGACGTTCCGCGGGGCCGGGGCAAGCACGCTCACACAGCAGCTTGCGCGCAACCTGTACCGGCTGCAGGGAAAAGAGGAATCGCTGTTCGATAAGATCACACGCAAGATCCGCGAGTTCATCACGTCGGTCCAGATCGAGCGGAATTTCACGAAGCAGGAGATCCTCGAACAATACCTCAACACATCCTTCTTCGGACGCAACGCGTACGGCATCGAGTCCGCGGCACAACGGTATTTCAACAAATCCGCATCTGAACTCACACCCCCGGAATACACACTGCTCGTCGGGATGCTGCAGGGGCCAAACTACTATGACCCGATCAGGAACATCGAGCGGGCCCTCCGGCGCCGAAGCATCGTCATCAGCCAGATGGTCCACGACGGACGGATCGACCAGGCACAGGCCGACAAGATCAAAGCCGACAGCCTCAACTTCAGAACGCTCGAAGCAGACTACCGCGTCGGCATCGCGCCGCATTTCGTCGAGTGGATACGACAGCAGATGAACGACAAGGCGGAACAGTACGGGTTCAACCTTGAACGCGACGGCATCCGCATTTACACAACGCTCGACAGCAGGATGCAACGATACGCCAACCGCGCCGTGGACGATCACCTGACGACCTACCAGGCACAGTTCGACAAATCATGGGACTGGAATAAGTACCCCGATATCCTGCAAAGCAATGTCGACAAGATGATCAGGGATCTTGACGTCTACAAGAAGGCGAGATCCTCTGCAATCAGGGACAGCATCCTGAACGCGCTCCGCTCAAACACACCGTTCGTCGACTCGGTGAAGAAGGCTGCGCGACAAATCGAGGTCGGGATGGTCGTCATCGATCCTCACAACGGCCACATCAAGGCGATGGTTGGTGGACGCAACTTCCGCGTGTTCAAGTACGGGCTCAACCATGTGACACAGATCCACCGGCAGCCCGGATCGGCGTTCAAACCGTTCGTCTACACTGTAGCGATCGATAACGGGTGGCCGGTTTGCTACGAAATTCCCAACCAGCCTGTGACTGTTCCGATGCCCGACGGTTCACGGTGGACACCGCAAAACTTCGAGGGCGATTTCGGCGGCAAGTACACTCTGCGCGAAGCGCTCAAGCGATCCATCAACCTCGTCGCTGTCCGGTTGATGCTCGAAATGGATAAGCCGACACAGGTCGTCGAGTACGCGCACCGGATGGGCATCAAATCGCCGATCCCTCCGTACGTCTCGATCGCGCTTGGATCTGCCGAAGTTACTCCGCTCGAACTGACTTCGGCCTACGGCGTGTTTCCGAACGAAGGGGTCCTCGTCGATCCAATTTCCATTCTGCGCATCGAAGACAAGGATGGCAACGTCATCGAAGAGAATATCCCCGAGCGAAAGGAAGTGCTGAGCAAGGAAACTTCCTACCTGATGACAAGCCTCATGCAGGGCAACGTCGATGAGGAAGGCGGCACCGGACTGAGAGTGAGGAACTACTTCTCGCTGCCAGCCGCAGGGAAAACCGGGACCACGAACGACTACGGCGATGCATGGTTCGTCGGCTTCACACCGCATCTTGCCGCAGGTGTGTGGGTCGGCTTCGACGACAACCGGATCAAATTCGGGAGTTCAGACGGGCAAGGCGGCCGGGCGGCTGCACCCATCTTTGGCATGTTCATGCGCGACACGTACGAAGATCCTGAGATCGGACTCCAGCTCGACTACTTCCGGCAGCCTGAGGGGATCATTACCGATACGATCTGTGTCCTGACAAAGAAGAAGGCTCGGCCATTCTGTCCCGAAGACACCACGGAGATCTTCAACTCCAAGTATCCGATCGCTCCGTGCGACGTGCACACGAGCGCCCACTGGAAGGAAGAAAAGAACGGGAACAAAATAAACTGGTGAGGAAGCTCCGCTCAGCGATCAGCATACGCCGATCGCTGAATGACCCTCTGCGTTGAAGCCTCGGTCCCGTCACAAAACAGCGCTGCCTGCCCCCGAACATGGGGCAGGCAGTTTTTTTTCAGCTCATTCCGCACGATCTCCCCGCGACTTCCCCCCTCCTACTTGATCAGCTGCATCTTCCTCGTCTCTACATAGCCGGAAGCAACCAGCCTATAGAAATAGATGCCGCTTGAGAGGCTGCGCCCTTCGAACCGCGCGGAGTAGTAACCAGGCTCCATCACGCCATCGACAAGCACGGCAACCTCACGTCCGAGCACATCGTAGATGCGCAGCGAGACCGGGCCCGTCTGGGGAACCGCGAAGCGAATTGTCGTTGCTGGATTGAACGGGTTGGGATAATTCTGGCTCAGATCGAACGCCGCCGGGATGACACCATTGCGTTCGACGTTCGTGATGTTCTGCCCGGTTTGGAACCGTGCCTCGGCCGACCAATCACTTGCACCGTACGCGTTCGATGCCGAGACAATCCATGAGTAGTTCGTCGTGGGCGTCAGAATCGCCGGGCAAAGCAGCGTCGTATCGGTTGTCGTTTGGTCAACGACCACGACGTTGGGCGTATGTGTTACTTCCGTCACGCGGACCTCGAACGATGTCGCTGATCCCTTGCGCCAGACGAACGTCGGAGTCCTGCTGACGCTGCGGAGGCCGGACGGCGGATATGTGACCGTCGGAGGGACAGGCCAGCCTGTTTTGAAACTCCACGGACTTGTGTAAGCGCCCGTTGCTCCCTGGTTGCCGGCAAGAACCCTCCAGTAGTACGTTGTCTGGGCGGTCAGACCCGGCAAAGATGCTGACGTGTCAGGCAGGTTCAGCGTCGCAATGAGAGACTGCGGATTAAAATCCGCACTCGATCCTACCTGGGCCCGGTACAGGAGCGACGACGCATCGCGCCGCCATGCGAGGTAGCCATTTCGTGCAAAATTCTGTTCCTGGTTCTTCGGCAAAAGCTGCGTTGGTGTCGCAACAACCGCGTTGATCGGGATGACATTACTCAGGGGGCTCTCATTGTTATTCTTGTCCAGTGCGGAGACGGCAAAGTAGTACTGCTGATTGACTGAATCGAGCCTCGCTGCGGGAACGAGCACCGTCTGTCCTGTCAGCGCCATCAGGTTTGTTGAGACTTCGATGTCTGCCGGATTGTAGGATGGTTTCGTGAACCGATAGAGCAGGAACCGCCGGGCGGTGTCACCATCGGCGGCCGGCGCGGGAGGCGTCCACGAAAGCTGATAGAGGCCTGACGTCGGATTGAGTGTCGCCGCGATGTTCGACGGGGCAAGCGGCGGAAGAGTGTCTTTCCACTTGAAGACGGGGATGACCGCTGCCGAGGTGTAGTATTGATTCTTCAGCGAATCAGCAAGCGCTCCACTCACTCCTCTTGCGGAGAAGATGATGGCTCCTTCTGCACTTTTCGACCTGTCGAACGCAATCTGCATTCCTATCTGGCCGGTCCCAACGGACGTAATCAATCCTGTATACAAATGTCGGCCGTTGCTGACCGACTGCCACCACGGTTCGAGACGTGCGAAATCCTGTCCCCCGCCGAACGGCCAGTACAGTTGCGGAGCGATGTAGTCGATGTACTTACCCGTCATCCACGCTACGGCATCGCAGTAGAGCTCGTCGTACCCGCTGGTCCCCGACGTTCCGGACGGCACTCCGTTTTTCCAAATGCCGAACGGACTCATTCCCACTTTGACGTACGGCTTGATTGCCATGACACTGTCGTAGAGCTGGCGCATGAGCATGTTCACATTGTTCCGTCTCCAGGGGGCGAGGCTGTCCGGATAGGTGAAGCCATTCGGATTCGCCCTGAAGGTTCCCATATCCTCGTTCGTGAATCCCTCCGACGAGTACGGATAAAAATAATCATCCATGTGAATGCCGTCGATGTCGTACCTTCTCACGACGTCGGCGATGACCTTTGCCACGTGATTGCGGACCTGCTGGAGACCCGGATCGAGAAAGACGTATCCTTGTGTCGGACAAACGATGCCCCAATCAGGGTGCAGCACATATATGTTATTCGGGGCGAGCTGCGACGGCGAATTTTTGCTCAACTTCACGCGGTAAGGATTAAACCATGCGTGAATCTCCATTCCGCGCTTGTGGGCTTCTTGTGCAGCAAATTCGAGTGGATCATAGAAATCATTGCTCGGTGCCAATCCCTGCGTGCCCGTGAGCCAGGATGACCAGGGCTCATAGGGAGAGGCGTAGAACGCATCGGCAGCCGGACGAATTTGGAAAATGATTGCGTTAATCCCGGCAGCGGCAAGCTTGTCGAGCAGGCTCGTGAGCTGCTGCTTCTGCGCGATCGTCCCCAGACCGGCGCTCAGGGGCCAATCGATGTTTGTGACTGTTGCCACCCAGGCACCGCGAAATTCGCGCTTCGGGGCAGTCTGGGCTACCGCGGTAAAAGCTGTTGACAGGGTCAGGATGATGAGCAGACAGACTTTGTGACAAGCATTCATTCAATACTCCATGGAAAGGCGTGGCAAGCGCTGCAATACAGGTACATGCAATGACTAAGACTTTTCCGTGAGACCGAGGACGTATCGGAGCGAGGATTGGATGAGGGGGGCAGGCACTTCATCCACAACCTGTACTTCGCCAAGACGCGACGGCAGCACAAAACGCGGTCTGCCATCGACGGACTTCTTGTCAAGCTTCAGCGACTTCAGGATTCTCGACGGTGCGAATACCGATTTCTCCGTTTTCATTGGGAAACGGCGGACCATCGCGACAATGCGCTCATGCACATCCGACGGCAGGATTCCCATCTCCTTTGCAACAAAACTCTCGGCCGCCATGCCCAGCAGAACCGCTTCACCGTGTTTCAAACTGCGATAGTGACCGGCAGCCTCGAGCGCGTGGCCGATGGTGTGTCCGAAGTTGAGCACGATCCGGAGCCCCTGTTCACGCTCATCCTCCGAAACAACGTGCGCCTTCAGCTCGCAGCAACGGGACTGGATGTGAAGCACACTGTCCGCACTCAGCTTCATGATGCTGTCGAGATTCGACTCAAGGTAGGCAAAGAATTCGCTGTCGAACACAATGCCGTACTTGACCACTTCGCCGAGGCCGCACACGATTTCGCGGGAGGGGAGCGTTGTCAGTGTCTCGCTGTCGATCCAGACGAACTTTGGTTGATGAAACGCCCCGATCATGTTTTTTCCGAGGGGATGATTGACCGCAACCTTGCCGCCGACCGAACTGTCAACTTGCGAGAGCAGCGTTGTCGGCACCTGCACGAGCGTAATGCCGCGCTGGTACGTGGCAGCGACAAATCCGGCGAGATCCCCGATGACACCGCCGCCCAGCGCGATGATCGCGGCTTTGCGACCCACCCCTTGCTTCAAAAGGTACGTGAAGATTGAGTTCGAACGCTGGAGACTCTTCTGGTTTTCGCCAGGCGGGATCACAAGCGAGGTTACATCAAAATCAAAGTGCCTGAGGTTGCTTTCCAGGGGAGCAAGATAATTACGCGCAACGTTGGAATCCGTAACAATAACAACGCGTCGCGGAATTCCATGCTTCTGACATGTCGGGGCAAACAACGAAGCGAGCCCGGTTCCGAAATAAATCGGATAGCTTCGGTCACCGAGCGAGACGTCTATTTGTCGTTGGATCAATGGCGTTCCTCAGGTATCGACGAGTCCGCGAAGTTTCCGTACGATTTCGTCGACTGTCGCGCCGACGCGCTTGCGGTCTGTTTGGATAACAACGTCCGCCCTGCTGTAGAACTGCTCACGCCGCTGCAGCAGGTCCTGGACGCGCTGCTGGACTTCCTGAACCGGCAACCGCAGGCCATCTGCGCCTGTGAGCATGGGGCGGTCGGTGCGATGGTGAACACGCTGCAGGATCTCCTCGGGAGAGAGCTGCAGATAAATGATGACACCGCTGTCATGAATCAATTGAAAATTCTCTTCATTCGCAATGGTACCGCCGCCGAGCGAGACAACGCAATGCGTGCGCATCGAAACTTCTTTCAGCGACGATTGTTCGAGCGTCCTGAACGCCTGTTCCCCTTCCGAAGCGAAAATATCCACGATCCTCTTTTGCGCCTTCGACTCCACGAACTTGTCGATGTCGATAAAATCAAACCCCAGAGTGTTCGCAAGAATCGGTCCGATTGTGCTCTTGCCGCTCCCCATGAACCCGGCGATGTAAATGAGGCTTTTGCGTTGCTGGCTGGATGTGTTCTCTTTCATGATAAGATGTCGCTTGGATGCGTCAGCACGATCCTATTGCTCTGCTGAGAAATCAACAGGTTCTCTGCCCTGTCAGAATAATTCGACACCGATGCCAAGCCCGAAATTCAGTCCATTGACATTGACCTTCGCACGGAAGGTTTGCTCCGGCAGCAGTACGAGCTGTCCGCCGTATTGAGTTGCCGGACGCAGAAATCTGCTCTCGGCGGTGTATTCCGGGTCCCTGAACCTCATGTCGAGTCTCGCAAACACGTTCTGCGTGATCCTGTAGTCGAAGCTTGTTTCAACGTGGATTCCGACCGAGATCGGGCTGTTTTGTTGAGTCGCCTCCACGCCGGCGATTGTCACCGATCGTTCTCCAATATACATCCCGAGTCCTCCTCCCATCGTGAGACGTACCTGGTCGCTGCCGAGGGGAATAAAAAGCAATCCGCCCAGTTCAAGCGAGTAGAGCCTCAGCCCCTCTTTGATCGGCAACGCGCTCGGAGGATTTGTGAATCCGACAAGCTCGATGTCTTCCTGCGACTTCGCAATCCTCTCAACCTCGAGGGTCAGCGCGATCGATTGGCCGGGCAGCGTCCAGCGGAGTTCAAGGCCTGGAGCATAGATGTTGTCGATGCCTGAATACTGGCCGGCCAGTTCGGGGTCAGCAGCATCGGGATTGGAGTAAATCTTGGAGGTGGTTGTGTAGCCGCCGCGAAGCGTAAGGGAGAAGGCGTGATCCTGGGCGAGGGTGAAACCGTGGCTGAGGAGCATGAGAAGGGGAACAATCCATGCGATCGAACGCCTCATCAGAATCCTCGGCAACTGTCAGGTGGAAGGTTCTCGGCGTTTGAGGAACCGAGGTCCTTCCGGTGACGGGGCTCGGGGCTCTCAGACCGTGTCGGAGAGCCCATCATGAGCCCGCAGCTCAACGATAAAACTTATCTCGATGATCTTCGATATCCGCTTTGTCCCGCAATGCGGTCAGCCAGTCTGAGAACAACCGGTTGCGTTTCTCCTGCAGGATCTGCTCTTTCAACGTGTTCTTTGTTGAGGCGTATTGCGTCGAATCGAATGCGGATTTCGAAAGCATTTTCACAATGTAGTAGCCGCGCGATCCCTCGAACGGTTTGGAAATTTCATTTGGCTGAAGTGTCTCGGCGTGTCCGATAAATCCAAGATCGCGTCCGACTCCCGGCGGTGCATCCTGTGCCTTGAACGGACCGGTCTTTTGCACGATCACGTTCCTGGTCGTGGCAGCTGCAACAGCGAGGTCGGTCCCGGGTGTCAGCTTCTGCGCAAACGCATCAACTTCGGCTTTCAGCCGCTGCATCTTCTTCTCATGAAGAACCTGGAACCGCACCATGGATTTCACCTCGTCAAGCGGGCGCACACTTTCTTCGCGCACTCCTGAAATCTTGAACACCGAAACGCCGTTCGTCACTGCCACCGGGTCGCTGAGGGCACCAAGTTTCTTCGTGAACGCGAACGTCATGACTGCATCGTTCATTCCAACGCCCGGGATCACCGAACCCTTCGCGAACTCCGGCGTCTCCTTGACCTGGTAACCGCTGGTCTCGGCAGCCTTCTCGAAGCCCTCCTCCTTGGCGAGGTACGCAAAGTCCTGAGCACGTGCATTGACTGCATCGACGCTCTGGGAACTCGATTTCACTTTCATTGTAAGGGTCGCAAGTTTCAGCTCGCGATTGTCACGCCCCGTTACCTTGATGATGTGCCACCCGAACTGTGTCCGGATGGGTCCGATAATCTCTCCGACCTTCGCTCCGAAGGCCGCTTGTTCGAACGGTTTCACCCAACCGCCGCGGGTGTTCCAGCCGAGATCGCCGTCCGCCACCTTCGAACCGTAGTCATCGCTGTTCTCACGGGCAAGGGCGCCAAAGTTTTCGCCGTTCCTGGCTCGCTTCAGAAGGGCCTTCGCCTTTTCAATCTGATTGACGCTGTCCGGACCTGCGACAGCGTTCAGGAGAATGTGGCTGGCGCGGACATACTCTGCCGTCCCTTTTCTTTCGTCGAGCACTTTGATGAGATGCACTCCGGCAAAATCCGTCACGGGGCCCACAAGGTCACCTTTGCGTGCCGCAAACACGAGCGTCTCGCGCTGCCGGCCGAGCTCCCCGTGCTTGACGTAGACGGAGTCGTTCACAGGAACTTCAGAGTACGTTTTGGCGAGGTCGACGAAATTCGAGCCCGATTTTGCCTGCTCGAGGAAACGATTCATTTCGGTCATCACAGCCGCCGTGTCGTCGGATGACGGCGCCTGGCTGAAGAATACATATTTGACCTTCCGGGCCGGGCGGACCTTGTAGTCTTCCTGGTTCGCATTGTAGTACTTTTTCAGATCATCATCGCTGATCTGGACTGCCGAGTCGGGGATAAAGAGATTGGGATCGAACACGACGTACTGCACATCCATTGTAATGGACTGGTCCTCGAACCGCTGGCGCGTTTCCGCTTCTGTGACGCGGGCCGATGCGGAGAGAAGGCTCTGCAGCTTTTCGATCCGGCGCTGGCGGCGCACCTGGTCCTCAACCTGAATCAAGGCTGCCTTGTTCTGCGGATTCATGACGGCCTGTTCGTACGCGGCACGGTTAAACGCTCCGGTCGAATCACGGAACTGGGAGGCGATCATTTCAGGCGGATTGGGACCCAGGAGGATCTCACGTATCTCGTCGTCGGTCACCGAAATCCCGAGCCGGCCAAGCTCCTTTTCAATGAGGGCCTGCTGGACGAGCATGTTCCACACCTGAGTCCGCAGCTGTCGCTCGGTCTCGTCATCGGGTTCGGAACCCGTTTGCTTTCTATAAGAGTCCGTTTGTTGTTTCAGCAGATCGCTGAAATCGCGGAAGTTGATCTTCGTACCGTTTACCGAACCAACAATATCCTTCGCGACAAGTCCCTTCCCTTTTCGTCCTGTAATGTCCATCCCCCAGTCGAGAACGATGTAAACGATGAAGAATACGGCGAACACGGCAAACGCCTTGGTCAAATTATCTCGGATCTGCGTCATCAACGGCATAACGTGTACATCTCCATAGTTGAATGCAAAAAGTTGGAACGCGGATTGCTAATATAGCCGTGAAACCGTTGAAATGCAACGATTTTCTTATTGACTTTACACCCACATTGGTTTATATTTTGAATCGCTTTTCATAACCTCTTCGCCTCCAGTTCGCATTCGATGTGTGTTCTTCTTTTCCTCCCACACGGTGCCTGAGAGACTGATTTCGATTTAGCTTGGAGAACGATTTGTGAAAACCCAATTATCGAGAATCTTTCTGATTCTTGCGGCCGTCGTCGTGTCGCTTATTTTCCTCTTCCCCACCTTCCAGGATTATCAGTACCGGAAAAAACTCTCCTCGCTCTCGGGTCAGGATAGCATTACCTACCTCGAGCAGCATCAGGATGACATCATGAGCGCGAAGCTGAAGAGAATCAAGCTCGGGCTGGATCTCCAGGGGGGTATGCGCGTGGTGCTCGAAGTCGACGTACTACAGCTCCTTGAAGACCTCGCCAAGAACAAGGATGACAACTTCAAAGCGATCATCAAGGAAGTACGCGATCAGTCAACGAACAATGACGAGTCGGTCATCCCCGCCTTTGGGAAGAAATTCCAGGAGCGCGGCATCCGCATGAGCCGTTACTACGGCAATCTCAGGGATGCCGACAACGCAATCCTCAGCCAGCTCGACGGAGAGACGGCAAAAGCGGTCGATCGTGCCATCGAAATTGTCCGAAATCGCGTCGATCAGTACAGAGTCTCCGAGCCGAATATCCAGAAGCAGGGAACGCGAAGAATTATCGTCGAACTTCCGGGTGTGAAAGACGAGCGTGAGGCTCTCAGCCTGCTTCAGGGAACGGCACGCCTCGAGTTCCGCCTTGTCCGCGATCCCCAGATTTCCTACAAGGTGATGCAGACTATCGACGATTACCTTTCGGGCAAAACCTCGCACGACAGCACGACAGGCGCAAAAACAGCCCAAAAGGAAGAAAAACCCAAGGATGCGCTTGATGAACTTCTCGGGAGCAGCAAGCCCTCTGCCACCGATACGTCCAAAGAAGCCCAGTTCATGCGGGAGCACCCGTTCTTCGCGATCGTGAGCCCTGATACCAGGAACAACACGGGCGAAGGGTACGTGTTCGACAATAATCGTGACCGCGTGACCCGCCTCCTCGCTCGACCGGATGTTCAGCGCCTTATCCCGAGTGATTTTGAGTTCCTCTGGTCGAATAAGACAACCCTGACTCAGGACGGCAAGAGATTCTACCAGCTCTACGCAGTCAAGAAGACTCCCGATCTTACGGGAGACAAGGTTGTCGATGCACGGGCGAGCGTAAACCAGGAAGACAACCGGCCCGTCGTCAACATGGAAATGAACACGGAGGGCTCACGTGAATGGGCCAGGATCACAGGCGCAAACATCAACAAGCGCATTGCGATCATCCTCGACAATTCCGTATTCTCCGCCCCGACGGTCATCAATAAGATCACTGGCGGCCATTCGCAGATCACGAACATGGAGAGCCCGAACGAAGCGCGGCTCCTCGAAATCGTCCTCAAGGCAGGTGCATTGCCCGCTCCCGTTTCGATCATTGCGCACCAGTCCGTCGGACCGTCGCTGGGTGAAGACTCCATCCGTTCCGGCCTCACAGCTACGGCGCTTGCGACAATCCTGACGATCCTTTTCATGATGGTGTACTATCATTCTGCAGGAGCGATCGCCGACGTTGCGCTTCTCTTCAACCTTCTGTTCATCCTCGGCGTGATGGCCGGCTTCTCAGCCACCCTCACACTGCCGGGCATCGCCGGAATTCTGATCACCATAGGTGTTGCTGTAGACGCGAACGTGCTTATCAACGAGCGCGTCCGTGAAGAACTGGCGGGAGGCAAATCGCTCCGTGCCGCCATCGATGCGGGTTACAAGCGTGCATGGACAGCCATCATTGACGCGCACGTGACGTCATTCCTGACGGGCGTGATCCTGTACCAATTCGGGACCGGTCCGGTCCAGGGATTTGCGATGACGCTGATGATCGGTATTGCTGCAAGCTTGTTCAGCTCAATCGTCATCACACACGTCATTATCAATATCATGCTGAACAAGGGGATCAATCCGAATTTCGGATAGGCCGTCAGGGATGCACGTGCAGACAGTATTGTGCCACAATTGATTCTCAGAAGGAGTTTGGAACTCAATGCAGCTTTTTAAGAAAACAAACATCGATTTCATGGGCATCCGAGGGAAGATGTATTTTCTCTCAACCACGATCATCGTGCTCGGAATGATCTCCCTCTTCGTCAAAGGCGTCAACTACGGCATCGATTTCAAGGGGGGAACGGAACTCGTCCTGTCATTCAATGCAACTCCCGACTACGGCGTCCTTCGCTCCTCGCTCATCAATGCGGGGCTGCCGGACAACGAGATCAAGTCATTCGGCAATGACCAGACCATCCTCATCCGCACAACCAAGCAGGAAGAAGGAATGGCGGTCTCAAACAGGATCAAGGATGCCATCCAGAAGGATCTGTCCAATCTCAAGTTCCAGGTTCTCCGCGAGGACAAAATCGGTCCGAAAATCGGAAAAGAACTCCGCCGCGATGCAGTCTACTCGGTCCTCGCGACACTGTTCGTCATCCTGGCGTACATTGCGATCCGTTACAAGTTCATCTACGGTCTTGGAGCGGTTCTCTCCCTCTACCACGACGTGCTCCTGACCCTCGGCATCATCTCAATTCTCGACGGCGTCATTCCGGCACTGAATCTTGAAATCACACAGGAGATCATTGCCGCATTTCTGACCCTCGTCGGCCTCTCCGTGAACGATACGGTCGTCGTCTTTGACCGTATCAGGGAAAACTCAAGGATCTATCGCAGCATGTCGCTTCTCGATGTGATGAACAAAAGCCTGAACGACACCCTCAGCAGGACCATTATCACCTCCGGCACCATCTTCCTCGTCCTGCTCGTGCTCTTGTTCGTCGGCGGTGAAGTGACCCGCGGATTCGCTTTCACCCTGACCATTGGTATCATCACGGGCACGTATTCGTCGATCTACATCGCCAGCGCCATCGTGCTCGACTATACGCTCAGCCGCAAGAAATCGGAGTAAAAGCTCAGGTGTTGGATTTTTTCGCAGAGACCCTTTATATTGCATCATAACTACGACCCCGGGAACAGCAAAAGGATCAGCGAATGAAACTCAAGATCAAAGAAGTCAAAGGCGTCATACTTATCGAGTTGAAAGGCAACGTGATGGGTGGACCCGATGCATCATCTTTGAACGAGGAGCTGCATAAGCTGATCGATGCCGGAAAAAACAAAGTGGTGGTTGACCT
>DATJQB010000096.1:0-4886 GCA_035506075.1 Bacteroidota bacterium
GAAATACAGCACATGTTTCAAACGTTCAAGGTGCCGACTAAAGAGAGAAAATCTTCCGGCTGGGTTGCCTTGGTTCTCGGCTCAGGTTGTCGGTGTCGTCACTCTCCAGACGTGGGTTTGCAACGGAGGTGCGTCGGAGAGTAATGCGGTTGTGACGCCTACCATGAGTCATCATGAAACACAGCAAAGTCAGCTTTTGGAGTTGATGCTCGGAACATCGAATCTGGAGCTCAAGTACAGTTCAAGAAATCACCAAGAGCTTCGACAAGATAAACGTGATCAACGCGGATGAAGGGTCGAGCGTGTTGATGGATTATCTGCCCACGGGCGGTGCGACAGGAGTTCAATAGGAGCAGATCAGCTCGCAAGTCAGAGATTGCCCGTAATGCAGTTCTCGGTTGCTCTAGACGGTGAGTGCTCCATAAGAGTTCAACTCGGAAGAAGTTCGCGTTGCTACAGTTGATGCCGTCATGTCTGGCAAGGCCGCCAAAGAATCGTTTGGTGGGTTCTGTGTTTGGAGCTGCGTATCAAGCTAAGAAAGAACACCATCGCGTGGAACAATGACTCATATGCTGCAAAGCGGCGATCAATGAGGAACGCTGGAGGATGGTCCACCCTGAACAAGAAATGTCCAGATCGGAACCCGGCGATTGAATTGCCATCGTCGGCTCATATAAGGTATGCAATAAAGATCAGTCGATAAGCGTGCACAGAGGAAAGGCGAAATGAAATGGATCTCATAGGGTCGAGTCCCGCAACGAAGAAATTGCGTGAGGATATTGGAAGACTCGCAAAGATACGGCGAAATATCGTTATCGTCGGCGAGGTCGGTGTCGGCAAAGGATTGACGGCTGAGCTGATTCATCAGGAGAGTAAGGATTCAAAGAAACCTTGCGTGAGATTGAATGTGCCGGTCATTGACCCGGGTAGATTCAAGAAACTGGTCGACCTTGCGACTTCGAGCGGTGAATTCTACAATCCGATAGCACCGGACCACGGCAACTTCAAGCTTGTCGATGGGGCGACACTCGTTTTTGAGGATATTGATCGTGCCGGGATGACGGCTCAGTCGGCTGTTCGCGAGTTTCTGATGTACTGCAAGAAGGCAAAGCGGGATCTGCGATTGATCTTCCTTCTCCAGAGTCCGGTGCAGCTTGCAGCAAAAGCGGGCTCGCTGCTTCGGAGTCTTGCAGATGAGCTGAAACGATGGGAGACGATCAGTATCGTCCCATTGCACAAGCGCGAAGAGGATATCCCGGAGCTAGTAGAGTACTTCGTGGCAGAGATCGCGCGGGACCTGGGAATTGGAAACATGGTGATCGATTCGAATGCGATCGGAGTGCTTATCCGGCAGGAATGGAAAGAGAACGTCCTTGAATTGAAACGACTCGTCGAGCGATCCATAGTTCTTTCCGAGGAAAGGGAGACGTTCAAGCTGCCGGATGGACTCGTGGATGAACAAGCTGAACTCTCCCGTATTCTTTCGCGAATCGAAGAGGGAGCTGAGTTTGCGCTTGATAATTCGATGGAAATTATTGAGAAGGGAATACTGCTTCGGACACTCGAGAAATTCGAGTTCAATCAAAGTCGGGCTGCGCGGTTTCTGAAGATGACAGAGGATACGCTTCGCTACAGGATGAAACGACTCGGGATTCCAACTGCCCGAAAGCAATAATCCAAACTGCAAATCGAATCTGCAGCCAATTCCGCAATAAATCGGAAATAATCCGAAAAAACACTTGACTTTGTCCCGGAGCATTCGTACCATTGCTTGAGGTTACCGAGTGCTCCGTCTGCTCCTCAGTTTCCCCCCCGCTGTCCCCCTTGCACCCGGTTCCTTTTTAGCATCGGCAATCGTGGACACTCAATACCCGCAACCGACGATCACGCTTCATTGGATCGCACCATGAGTCATCAGACCTCTTCGACTCTCCAACATTCTCACACTCCAATCCACTCAATCCAACTTCCAACCTTCCAGGAGGTCCCGCCATGCTGATCGACATAGTCCAGGTCAAGTCGTTCGTCTCGACCAATCTCCCCGCTCTGAGAAAGACTCAGCAGATTGCCACCGAACTGAATTATCCGCTGGACAAGCTCAAGAGATCGTTCTACAAAAGCGAAAGGGTCAGTCTGTCCAGATATATCAGGGAATTCAGAGTCGGCCGGATCAAGGAACGCCTCCTTACTTCAGATGCCCCCTGCAAAGTGATTTGCCTCGAATTGGGAGTCCGTGAGGATGTTGGAGCCCGACTCTTCAAAAGCAGTACTGGAATGACAATGGAAGAGTTTAGGAAGGCCTACTTTGGCGCTATGCCGAAGGTCTGGATGATGGATAGATTCGATCACAGAGATCAGAATCGCGGACTAAGGCTTGTGATCACCGAAAATGAGATTCGAAAAGCGCTCGGTCGACCCACCACAAAGGAAACACACCAACCCACCCCACAGAGCAATGAAGCATGGATACAGGGACGTGCTCATTGACTCCTTCGACCTGCCGATGGTAGCTGCAGCGTGCTTTGAAGAGATGCTGCTGTAGCCCCAGCCGATCCCGCGTGCAAGGTGCTTCGCTGCAGCTGCCCGGAGGTATTCCCAGAAGTGAGGACCCCAAGTCCCTTCTTCGCTTTTGTTTTTGATCGCCTTGGTCTGCTGTTCCGACGTTCGGCTCAGATCTGCCCCGCACCACTCCCTCCCAATTCACTCCATTTTTCCAGTTCTTCACCTGTTCTGCGCGTGACCACGCACATACCCATCTGCATCGTTCGTTCTTTACTTCGAACCGCGATCCGTCAAGAAGATCGCAATTTATAGAGAGCCCGAGCCCTACCACTCCGGTCGTTTGGCCGTGACTTGAGATCCGTCCGAATATCCCGACCTCTCCACAAATGGGCAGACCCGATGCCCATTGCCGCGAACTTTTCAGGTTTTCATCCGTCTTTCTGTTATTCCTTTGACAAACCGAAGTTGCTACGTATATTATGCAAGTCGTTCCCGCCAATACAGATAACGCTCTTTACATGAATCAGTTGGAGGAAAGCAATGGATAAGTCTGAAATCAAGGCAAAGGTGGAAAAAATCACAGCCCAGGTATTAAAGGTCGATCCAAAAGAGATTACACCCACGGCGAATTTCTCGTTCGACCTTGGAGCCGATTCCATGCAGAGCATCGAGCTCATCGCAGCCTTCGAGGAAGAATTCAATATCCAGATGGATGAGCAGAAGGCCCGTGAGGTGCAGACGGTTGACGGCGCGGTTGAATTCATTGCAAGCTATCTGAAGTAGACAACCTGGGGAGGTCTTATGTCTGAATCTTCAGTGGCTCCTGCAAAGGATCTTGAACATGTATTCTATCCGAAATCCGTCGCCGTCCTTGGGACCAATCGTGTTGTCGGCACCGTGCCGCACGACATCTTCGCCAATATTCTGAAGGACAATTTTCAGGGAATCGTCTATCCCGTCAGCCCGAAGGAACGCTCGGTGGCCGGGGTGCGCGCGTACAAGTACGTGCTCGACATTCCCGACCCTGTCGATCTTGCCGTCCTCGTTTTTCCAAGCAGCGTATGCAATCTCGCCCTTGAACAGTGCGGTCAAAAGGGGGTCAAATCTGCGATCATCATCTCTGCCGGCTTCAAGGAAGTCGGAGCCGCAGGCAAACAGCGCGAGGAGGAGATCAAGGCGATCGCACAGAAGTACAACATTTCGTTCATTGGACCGAATTGCCTCGGTGTCATAAACACCGATCCTCTCTCACACCTCAATGCTTCGTTCGCCCGCAAGATGCCGCAGGAGGGGAACATAGCATTTCTCTCGCAAAGCGGCGCTCTCTGCACTGCGGTCCTTGATTATGCTCAGGCAAAGCACATCGGTTTCTCGAAGTTCGTCAGCTTCGGCAACAAGGCGAACATCAACGAGATCGACCTGATGCGGTATCTGAAGAACGATCCAAAAACCAAAGTCATCCTTGTCTACCTCGAAGAAATTACCGACGGCCTCGCCCTGATGAAGGCCGCCCAGGAGATTATTTCGGAATCAGGAAAACCAGTGTTGATTCTGAAATCAGGCCGGACCAGCGAGGGAGCCGCCGCCGCGGCGTCGCACACGGGTTCGTTGGCAGGCAGCGACGAGGTCTGTGATGCAGCATTCCGGCAGGCGGGGATCATACGTTGCACAACAATCGAGGAAATGTTCAACAACGCAATCGCACTCGCCTATCAGCCGCTACCGCAAGGCAAGCGAGTCGCGATTATCACGAACGCGGGAGGTCCGGGAGTTCTCGCCACGGATGCCGCGATCAAGCAGCATCTGGACCTGGCGAAATTCTCCGAGGCAACGCAGGAGATTTATAAGAAGAGTCTCCCTGTGACGGCGAACATCAAGAACCCGGTCGATGTCATTGGCGACGCACGGGCGGACAGATACAAGGTCGCGCTCGGGGCCGCGTTGCAAGATACCGGGGTGGATGGAGTGCTCGTCATTCTCACGCCGCAGTCAATGACGGACATCGAGAATATCGCGGAAGAAGTGTGCAACACGGCGGGCCAGTTCGAAAAACCTGTGTATGCATCGTTCATGGGCGAGAAGGATGTCGCGGTCGGTATCGAGATCCTGCAACAGCGCAACATTCCTCACTATCTGCTTCCTGAATCCATGTGCCGGGCGTTCGCAAGCGCTCTCTTCTTCAAGCATCATCGCGACATAAAGGCCGAGGAATTTCTCGCGTTCACCGCAAACCGCAGGGAGAAAGCACGGGAAGTGATCCAGAAAGCGATAGCAGCCGGACGCAACTACCTTCCGGAAGAGGAGTCGGTGACGATTCTTGAGGCGTACGGCTTGCCGACGCTGCCGTCCGGTCTGGCGAAGTCCAGGCAGGAGGCGATGAACCT
>DATJQB010000097.1:0-5026 GCA_035506075.1 Bacteroidota bacterium
ATCCGCTGATCCGCAAGCAGGTCAGGAAAGAGCTCACGGGAAGCGGCAAGATGCGCGGGATGGATTTCCAGCTCATGATGATCTCAAATGTGTCAAACCCGGCATTGAAGCAATGGGAAGGGAAACGGTTTTCTGAGGTCGCTGCTGCCTGGAAGAAGGAACCTCTCGAGGCGCTGTTCGACTTCATCATTGCAGATTCGGCAAGCACCGGGAGGGTTGTGTTCGGCATGTCGGAGGAAGACCTCCGGATGGCAATGGGCCAGCCCTGGGTGAGCTTCTGCTCCGATTCGTACGCACGAGCCCTTGACGGACCGTTGTTTGAGGGACGGCCGCACCCGCGGTCGTACGGGAGTTTTCCCCGCATCCTGGCGCTGTATGTCCGTGAGAGCAAAATCCTGACGCTTGAAGATGCGATCCGCAAAATGACATCGCTGCCGGCTCAGCGCGTCGGCATCAGGGAACGCGGGATTCTCAAGCCCGGATTCTATGCAGACATGGTCATGTTTGACCCCGACAGCGTCGCCGACAAAGCGACGTTCGAAAACCCCCATCAGTACTCGGAAGGGATGAGCCTTGTGATGGTGAACGGAAAACCCGTATGGGAAAATGGCAAGTTCACCGGCAATCTCCCGGGGCGTATCCTGCGCGGGCCCGGATTCGTCCATTAGCAGCGAATCCGTTCCGACGATCGGCATTCAATTAATCGATATTCAGGATTCTCTTCTCCGTTGAGAATAAACAAGCCGCACCGGTTTCCCGATGCGGCTTGATTGTCTTCATCATCTGTGCTCTGCCGTCCCTCCCCCGCTCGCTCCTCCTATCCCTTCCGGGATCTCAACACTCTCGTCCAGTGAACAATCTGACGCTTCACTTCATGTGGAGCCGTGCTCCCGGCCGATTTCTTCTGCTCCACGCTCTTCTGAGGATAGAGATAGTCGAGCATATCCGGACCGAACAGTTTCGAGAAGGTCCGCAGTGTCTCAACATCGAGATTGCCGAGATACATCCGGTGATGGATGCAGTGTGAGACGATCTTGCCCGTCAGTTCGTGCGCTTCGCGGAACGGCATTCCCTTTCTCACGAGGTAATCGGCGATTTCCGTTGCTGTGAGGAAATCGTTGCGCAGCTCTTCTTCCATCCGGTGCTTGTCAAATGTCGAATGCACCAGCATTTGCGAAACAATCGTCAGGCACTGCTGCGTTGTGTGCAGCGCCTCGAACATCGGCAGCTTGTCTTCCTGCATGTCCCGGTTGTATGCAAGCGGGAGTGCCTTCATGATCGTGAGAAGATTGAGGAGAGCGCCGTACACCCTTCCGGTTTTTCCACGGACCAGCTCCGCCATGTCGGGATTCTTTTTCTGGGGCATGATGCTGCTGCCCGTCGTGTAGGCGTCGCTGATATGAATGAAACCGAACTCCTTGGTGCTCCAGAGAACCAACTCCTCGGCCATGCGGCTCAGGTGCATCATGACGATGCTGCAGGCGGAAACGAATTCAATCACGTAATCGCGATCGCTCACCGCATCGAGGCTGTTCTCAACAATGCCGTCGAAGTGAAGTTTCTTTGCCACTCTCGACCGGTCGATAGGAAACGGCGTGCCGGCAAGCGCTGCCGCTCCAAGCGGCAGCTTGTTCAAACGGCGCGAGGCGTCCTGCAATCGTTCATAGTCGCGCTCAAGCATCCAGACATAGGCGAGGAGGTGGTGGGACAGCATCACGGGTTGAGCGCGCTGCAGGTGTGTATAGCCGGGCATCAGTGTGCCGAAGTACTTTTCAGATTTGTACAGCAGGACGCGCTGAAGCTGGACGACAAGCTTGTTGAGCTCCTTGATGCCCGACCGGAGAAACAGGCGCTCATCAAGCGCCACCTGGTCGTTGCGGCTTCGGCCCGTGTGCAGTTTGCCGCCGATGGGTCCGATCTTCTGGATCAGCCGCTGCTCGATTGCGAGATGAACGTCCTCATGATCAGCCGTGAAATGGAACTTGCCGGTCTCGATCTCCTTCTGAATCTGCTTGAGCGCTGTGCGAATCCTTCTCGCTTCCGATGCCGGAATGATGTGCGTGGCGCTCAGCATCTCCACGTGAGCGATGCTCCCCGCAATATCTTCCCTGTACAGCTGTTTGTCGAAATCGATGGAGGATGAAAACTTCAGCGCAATGTCCGACAGCGGTTCGGTAAATCTTCCACTCCAGAGTGCCTGATGAGCCATGGTAAGCTTCCGATTCTCGATAGTGATTGAAAGGATCTTCAGAATGAGCTGCTGATGAACGGTGATTGCCTCAATTTACTCAAATTCCTGCCACCTATCAACGGTCGCCGGTGCACCGCATTTGCTATGGTTTTGACTCTCCAGCAGCCCGTGTCCCGTACAAACGGACAAATTGTTCGAGTCCCGCAACGATTTTTGCGGCAATCGCACTCCTGAAGCCGTCATCCAGCAATTTCATTTCATCTTCGGGATTCGACAAGAACGCGGTTTCAACAAGGACGTTCGGCAATTGGGTCGGCGCATTGAGCGAGAAATTGAAACTCCCGACGAGGCCGAACTGACCCAGGCCTAGCTCCAGCATCTTGCCGTACATGATTGCCGCGAGCGGCTGATAACCCAGATGCCGGTAGTACGTGCTCGTCCCTGCAATCGCCTCCGCATCCGAGTTGTCGCCGATGGAGTTGCAGTGGATGGACACGAGGATCCGCGCTCCTGAATTCACGATGATGTCGGTACGGTCGAGCATGCCGACACTCGCATCGTCGGTCCTTGTCATCACGACCTTGACACCCTTCGCCTGGAGCAACGATTGCAGATGTTTGGCGATCGCCAGCGTTACGTTCTTTTCGATCACACCCGTCGAACCCGACGCGCCCGTATTATCACCGCCGTGCCCTGCATCCACAGCGATCGTCATGCCCGAGAGAACGGAATCGGTTCCCGCGATAACCGGCGGTCTCCGCACCCGGATCTTCAGGTTCGCCCCCTGATCGTAGCTGATGTCGTATCCCCAATGCTGGCCGTAATTGAGAGCGATCGTCAAACGGTACTGTCCTTCGCCGGCTTGCGTCCAGCTGACGGTCTTGATGCCGGATGCAGATTTGTGGTGCGTGATCCAGTTGGTGTTCGATGTTGCCCCGAAGACATCAACCACAAGAGCGGCCGGATCCACAAGCTGTTGCGAAAGATAGGGCAGCCGCTGACCGAGCGAAACCGTGACAACATCTTCGTTGTCTGAACCCATCACTGAAATGGAGTTGGTCAAGACTCCCGGCTGGGGCGTCTCCGGGGGAAGCAGCTGGGCAAAGTCTTCCGGCAGCCAGCCTGTCATCGCGTCCGAAAGGCGGATTTTGTATTGTCTTCCGACCTTCCCGACGACCTGCATGCGCACACCCGGTTGTATGTAACCGAGTTTTGACCCTCCGAGCCTGTCTTCACCGAGACCGGCATTCAGGAACGGTTTTCTCCCCGCCGCCACTGCAACCCGCGGCAGCTCCTGCGGCAGGATCGAGACTTTCCCTTTCGAGAACTCTTTTTCGCTCCCCCAGAAGGAGCTCTTTAGTCGTACACGAATCCGCACATCGCGGGCAAAGTCGGTCTCTTTCACCTTGTACCGGCCGATGTAGTTCGCCGATCCGCCGGTACCGGCTTTCGGATCAGTTTCGATCATTGGTATTCCAGATTCAACTCCTTCTATGTCGAACACCGCGTTGTAGCCAGGGCTCCCCCTGAACTTCACCTCGAGAATATCACCGGTGCCCAGCCAGAGATCCTGGCGCGGCTCGATGGATTGCGCATCGATGATTGCAGGTTCATGTGCGAGGGGCTTCGGCGGTTCGGGGCGGACGAAAAAGAAATCGCGTGCGAGAGAATCCCCTTTTGCCCCGACGACAGTTATGTGGAGTTTGTTCAGACCGTATGAAAGATCAAGCAGCGACACAAACGCGCCGCTCGGATAGACCTTCACCTGCTTGCCGTTGACAAACGCCTTCGATGTCGGGTTTGTGCAGCCTGCAACCCTATGATGAGATGAACCCGAATGCGTCGTGTCCTCACCCGGGACAACGATGCGCATGAACAGCGAATCGCTCCCCGTTTGGTCCACAATGAATGCCAATCCTGATTGCGCGATGAGCGCAATCAGCGCCGCGATGAACATACAATGCCTGTACACACGACCTCCGGGAATCATGATGATGGGGACTCGGTTTCGTTACGGCACACTCGGACCGAATGCTCAAGCGAACCGATGTTGTTCTTTCAATCGATCAAATCTTCAGAAATTGCTCAGCGCGAGAGCCAATGTCAGGCGCCCAGTTAATGAACCAAGATTTGGGTCCAGATTCAAGCAATGCGGCGCGGGCGAGACATGATGAAGAGGCGCTGGTGAGTATGTGCGGATGTTGCTACTTCAGCAGCAACATTTTCCTGATCCCGACAAAGTTTTCTGCCGTTCCCGTCCTGAGCGATCTGACCGCCATCCTGTAAAAATAGACGCCGCCCGAGATCGCCGATGCGTTCCATCGGACAGTATAGAACCCTGGTTGTCGCACGTCGTCTACAAGACGCGCGATTTCACGCCCCAGCAAATCATAAATTGTCAGGCTGACGTTGCTGGTGGTTGGAATTTGAAAATCGATCGTTGTTGTTGGATTGAAAGGATTCGGGTAGTTTTGGGCCAAGGCAAATTGTTGCGGGCGCGAGCCGGATCCCGTCCCACGGACAACTGTGACGTCGCCGGAGCTGGTTCGAAGAATGGTTCCGTAGTCACCGACGATCGTACCTCGCTGTGCATCCGTGAAATACGCGGCAAACAATGCATTCAGTGTGCCCATTGACTGCGGATCCCACGTTACGCCTCCGTTCGTAGTCCGTAGCAATGTCCCTGCGTCGCCGACTACCAAGCCTAGTTTCGGTCCCATAAAGCGCACACCGTAGAGCTTATTTTTCGTGCCGCTTTGTTCAATTAGCCACACACTCCCGCCATCCGACGTCCGCAGAATGAGTCCCCCGTCTCCGACCGCGACTGCAGTTTTG
>DATJQB010000098.1:0-6319 GCA_035506075.1 Bacteroidota bacterium
TCCTGATAGAACTTCTCCACACGCCCCTCGGCAATTTTCTCTGCAATCTCGGGTCGCTTTCCCTCGTTCACAGCCTGGGCCTTGTAGATCTCGATTTCCTTCTGGAGGGTTGTCTGGTCGACATCCTCCCTGCTCACGAATGTCGGGCTCATCGCCGCGATCTGCATCGCGATGTCGTGTGCGAGCTGTTTGAACTCAGGAGTCTTCGCCACGAAATCGGTCTCGCAATTCAACTCGACCATTGCGCCGATGCGTCCGCCTGCATGAATGTAGGCCTCGATCACTCCCTGGTTCGCTTCACGCTCCGCCCTCTTCGCTGCAACGGCCGCCCCCTTCTTCCGGAGATACTCCGTCGCGAGCTCCATGTCGCCATTTGTTTCTTCGAGTGCCCGCTTGCAATCCATCATGCCGGCCCCGGTTTTGTCGCGTAACGACTTCACTACTTCAGATGATATCACAGCCATACTTCAGAACTTCCTCCTTTACTGAACTTTCTCCGGAGCTGCCGGTTTCTCAGATGACTCTTTGTTGATCGCGCCCTGGGCCATCGCCTCTTCAGCCTGGCGCGCCGCTACTCTCTGGCTTCCTTCCATCACGGAATCAGCAATCGCCTTTGCAATGCACTGGACTGATTTCAGCGCGTCGTCATTGGCAGGGATGGGGAAATCCACCAGGTCCGGGTCACAATTCGTGTCGACGATCGCAACGACCGGGATGCCGAGCCGGCGTGCTTCTTTCACCGCGATGCCTTCCTTCTTCACGTCCACGACAAACACAAGGCCCGGGAGGCGGGACATTTCCACGACGCCGGAAAGGACATCCTGCAGTTTTTCCCGTTCGCGATCAAGGAAGAGACGTTCCTTCTTGGTGATCTTCTCAAACGTTCCGTCGCTCTCCATCTTCTCGATGTTCGTGAGGCGCTTGACACTCTTCCGGATCGTGGTGAAGTTCGTGAGCATGCCGCCCAGCCACCGTTCGGTGACGTAGAACGAGTTGCAGCGAACCGCTTCTTCCCTCACGACATCTTTCGCCTGCTGTTTCGTGGCGACGAAGAGAGGCTTCCGGTTCTGCGACACGATATTCGAAACGGCATTGCATGCCGCTTCAAGCATTTCCTGTGTCTTCTTGAGATCGATGATATGAATCCCATTCCGCTCCATGAAAATATAGGGCTTCATTTTGGGATTCCAACGGCGGGTGATGTGCCCGAAGTGGGCACCTGCTTGCAGCAGTGCTTCGAGTTCGACGCGAGGCATATGTGATCCTTTTGAGTTAGTTCGACTATTCCCGTCATCTCCTCACGGAATCCCGGCGATCAATAGGATCGTCAGGACACTCCCGCCCGGATCAGGGAATATGATTGATGAATGAAACTTGTCTTAACGCTTGGAGAACTGGAACCGCTTGCGGGCTTTCTTCTGCCCGTATTTCTTCCGTTCCACCATGCGCGGGTCTCTCGTCAACAATCCCGCGTTGCGAAGATTCTGGCGATGGTCCTCATCCAATGCTACGAGTGAGCGGGCGATACCAAGTTTGATCGCCCCGGCCTGACCGGTTGGTCCGCCACCTTCGACGCGGACTCTTGCATCAAAACGTCCTTGCGTCGATGTTGCGATGAACGGCTTCATGACTTCTTCGCGCAGCACGGTGATGGGGAAGTACTTCTCGAGTTCTTTGTTGTTGACGGTGACTTTGCCGGAGCCGTCGGTGAGCTTCACGCGAGCAACGGCTGTCTTCCGACGTCCGACTGTGATAATTGATGGCATTGCTATCCTTGCTGAATGAGTTTACAGTGGCAAATTCTCAGGCTGCTGGGCCGTGTGCGGATGGTTCGGGCCGACGTACACTTTCAGCTTCCGGGCCATCTTGCGTCCAAGGCGGTTGTGCGGCAGCATTCCCTTGACCGCATGTTCGAGGACCATGTGGGGTTTCGTCTTCATGACATCCTGGATCGATTCGAACCGCGCTCCGCCCGGGTACTGCGTATTGTGATAATACTCCTTCAGTTCCTGGCGCTTGCCGGTCACCAACACCTTCTCCGCATTGATCACCACGACGAAATCGCCGAGGTCGGCATTGGGAGTAAACGTTGGCTTGTGCTTGCCACGAATCACGTGGGCGATTTTGGATGCAACGCGGCCAAGGGTTTTCCCCGTCGCGTCGACGACGAACCATTTCTGTTGAACGTCTTCCTGGGTGAAGAACTTGGTCTTCGATGACAATTCCACACTAACCTCCGGATCAAAAAGAAAATTGCTCGGCTTCTAATTCGAGTTTTTAAATATAGCTGCTTTTGGCCGGAAAGTCAATCATTTTTTGGCAAATCAGGTGGGATGCACACCTCATAGCGGCACTTCTGCGGATGGTTTCGAGCGAAGAAAGAAGAGAATTCCTACACTTGCTTCTCAGCATGGTAGGAACTGCGAACGAGCGGGCCCGATTCGACATGCCGGAATCCCATTTCCAGGCCAAGTTCCTTGAGCATTTTGAACTCGTCTGGATGAGCATAGCGGGCCACCGGCAAATGCTCGTGCGTGGGCTGCAGATACTGACCGAGAGTGAGAATGTCACACTTGGTCTTCCGGACGTCTTTCATCACTTCAATCACCTCGTCCGTCGTTTCGCCGATGCCGAGCATGAGTCCGGTCTTCGTCACCATCCCGCGGTGCTTTGATCTCTCCAGCACTTCCAGCGACTGCATGTAGTTTGCCTGCGGCCGGACTGTTCTATATAATCGCGGCACAGTTTCGAGATTATGGTTGAGGATGTCCGGATGGGCATCGAGGACAATTCCCAGCGCCTCATCGCTTCCTTTGAAATCCGGGATCAGGACTTCCACTGTCGTTCCGGGAACCTCCGTGTGTATCAGCCTGATGGACTCTGCAAAGATCGGAGCACCTCCATCCTTCCGTTCATCCCTGTTGACGGAAGTGATGACGGCGTGACGGACACCCATGAGTTTCACCGCGTCGACAACGCGGCGAGGCTCATCCCAGTCAAGCCCGTAATCAGGTCGGCCGGTCTTCACGGCGCAGAATCCGCACGAGCGGGTGCAGATGTCACCGAGGATCATGAACGTTGCCGTTCCTGAATGCCAGCACTCCCCCATGTTCGGACACCTGGCTTCTTCGCAAACGGTGTGGAGCCGGTGGCCGTCGATGATGTTCTTCAGCTTTGCGTACCCTTCACCGCCGGGGATTTTCGCTTTCAGCCACTCCGGCCGTCTCGGCCGGGGAGTCTGCTGATTCTCTGCGGATATTTCTTCAATGATATGCACTGCTCAAAATGTCCCTGTGAAATCGTATTGTTCAAGATTCGAGACCACATTCGACAAAAACTGTCCGCCAATAGCTCCATCGATGATCCGATGATCGAACGCGAGCGTCAGGTACACCATGGAACGAATGCCGATCGAATCGTTCCCACCGGCATCGGTCAGCACCATCGGACGCTTCTTGATCGCGCCGACGCCCAGGATCGCAACCTGCGGCTGATTGATGATCGGCGTACCGATGATATTGCCGAAGACGCCGTAGTTGGTAACTGTGAACGTACCGCCAAGGATTTCCTCCGGCATCAAGCGCTTTGCCCGCGTACGGGCCGCGAGGTCGTTGACGGCACGGGCGAGACCGAGAAAGTTCTTCCCGTCCGCGTTCCTGATGACGGGGACGATCAGCCCCGTTGGTGACGCAACGGCAATACCGAAGTTGATCGATTTCTTCAGAATAATCTTGTCCCCCTCCACCGAGCTGTTGACGATCGGGAACGCCTTGAGAGCCCTGACACAGGCATCCACGATGAACGGCATGAAGGTGAACTTGAAGCCCTCCTGCTTCTCGAATCGCTCCGCGTTCCTCGAACGGAATTCAACGATGCGAGTAACATCGCACTCTGAAATCGCCTCGACATGCGGAGAAGTCTGCACACTTCGGATCATGTGCTCCGCCATCTTCAACTGCACGTTGTCCATTTGGACAACTTCGTACTGCCCGGACGGATACTTCGCATGCAAGTCCCTGAGATCGACATGGCCGAGGCCAACGCGGGCAGGGGCCGGCTTCGATGTCCTGCTCTTGAGATAATTCTCAAAGTCGTGCTTGGTCACTCTCCCGGCAATTCCCGATCCCTGCAGCCGATCCAGTTCATCAAGCCCTACACCCTCCTTGCGCGCCATCGTGCGAACGAGAGGCGAGTAGAACCGATCACCATTCCGTTTCAATTGCTGCACCGGCGCCGCCACCTCCACATCACCCTGAGATGCATGTTCTGTGACGGGTTCCATCGGGGGCACGGCTTGCCGCTTTGCAGCCACCGCCGGACCACCCAACTTCAATGCTGCCGCGTCGGTCTCGATCGAAGCGATCACTGTTCCAACCTCAACGGTCTCCCCTTCAGGCACAACGATTCTTGAAAGATATCCGGCCGACGGAGACGGAATTTCGGAATCGACTTTATCCGTGCTGATCTCAAGGATGGACTCATCCTGCTCCACCTTGTCGCCGGGTTTCTTCATCCAGCGAAGGATCTTTCCTTCAAGAATGCTCTCCCCCATTTTCGGCATGACAACGTCGACAAGCATCAGAGGGCTCCTTTAGTATGCGGCAAGATCTTCAAGTGCGGCAACGATCCTGCCTTCATTTGGAAGCATCTCATTTTCCAGCGGAGGACTGTAGGGGACGGGCGAATCGAGGGCTGCAACACGCCTGATCGGCGCATCGAGAAACTCGAAGCAGTTCTGCGAGATCAACGCAGAAATCTCCGCTCCAAATCCCGCGGTCAGCGTATCTTCATGCGCGATAAGCACCTTGCCGGTCTTCTTCACGGATGTGTAGATCGTGTCGACATCAAGCGGGTTCATCGTCCGAAGGTCGATCACCTCGACGCTGATTCCCTTCTCATCCAGCTTGCGGGCCGCTTCCATCGACTTTTGTACGAGCGCTCCGTACGTGATGACCGTGATATCTGTCCCCGGGCGTTTCACCGCCGCGATCCCAAACGGCAGGACGTAGTTTTCGTCCGGCTCCGGCGATGATGCATACCCCTGCCTGTAGAGTCCCTTGTGCTCCATGAAGATCACAGGGTCGTCACCGCGCATCGCCGCTTTGAGCAGCCCCTTCGCATCGGCGGCGTTCGAAGGAAATGCGAGCCTGATTCCGGGAACATGAGCCATGATACTCTCGATGCACTGGCTGTGATAGTGGCCTCCGTGAATGTAGCCGCCGACCGGAACACGAATCACAAACGGACACGACCAACCGTTGTTGGACCGATAGCGAAACATCGCAATCTCATCGCGGATTTGCATGAAGGCGGGCCAGATGTAATCCGCAAACTGAATCTCAGGGACAGGCAGCCAGCCCTTGAGCGCAAGCCCGGTTGAGACGCCGATGATGCTTGCCTCTGCCAGCGGGGAGTTGAACGCACGAGAAACACCGTATTGCGTAGAGATGCCTTTGGTTGCAGTGAACACTCCGCCTTTTCCGTCAGCCACGTCCTCGCCGAACACAAGCATCTTCGGATTGCGGGCCATCTCTTCTTTCAATGCGTGGTTGATGGCGTCAACGAGAACCACCTTCGGGCCCTTGTGGACCGGTTCGACAAAATCCTTCGGGGGATGTGCGTGCGCCCGGCCATAGACATGTTCTCGAACGGTCGACGGATCCGGGAGCGGCCGGGATTCGGCCCAGCTCGCCGCCGCATCAACCGCTTCCTTCACTTCAGCTTGAATCCGGGTCGCCTCCTTGTCGGTGATGAGCCCTTCTTCAATAAGAAAGTGCGTCATGATCGGTAGAGGATCGCGAGCCTTGTCGCTCTCGACATCCTCCTTGCTCCTGTACTTCAACTGATCGTCCGAGGAAGAGTGCGGGAGTAAACGGACGACATTCGCCCTGATCAAGGACGGTCCGCCGCCGGAACGGGCGCGGCTGACGGCTTTCCCCATTGTCTGATACACTTCAGCGAAATTTGAACCGTCGACGTCATACCTGTCGAGTCCCTTGAATCCGCTGACGACCTCGAACACCGATCCGCCGGCAGTCTGATTTTCCACCGGGACCGAAATTGCGTAGCGATTATCCTGTATAAAGAAGATCACGGGGTAGGAGTCTCGTGCGGCCCAGTTGACAGC
Organism: Bacteroidota bacterium; assembly: GCA_035506075.1. Classification (GTDB taxonomy): domain Bacteria; phylum Bacteroidota; class Ignavibacteria; order UBA10030; family UBA10030; genus UBA9647. The sequence continues at coordinate 6,128 of DATJQB010000098.1, forward strand.
CTCGAAAAACTCTCCTTCGCTTGTTGCCCCTTCGCCGGATGAAACGTAGACAACCTCATCGGTCCGTTCTTTCTTGCAGGCCATCGCGACCCCGACGGCCTGGAGATACTGAGTTCCGGTCGGACTCGACTGGGTGGGGATGCGGAGGTCCGGCCGACCGTAGTGCCCCTGGGGCTGGCGGCCGCCGGTCAT
>DATJQB010000099.1:0-5866 GCA_035506075.1 Bacteroidota bacterium
ATAACCTCCATCGGGTTTGCCGGTATACGGATTGTATATTTCCCGGAAGTCATAGTCGCCTTTGTCCGGGTCGAGAGCGAGATGGGTCAGACTGAAGAATTCACGCGTGAATGCTGAATCAACACCTGCGATTCGCGCCGCTCTGGCAAAGAAGCCTTCCACCATCGGCCAGATGATGTTGTTGTGCCGGCCGGGTTTCGATGCCGAATACCTCGGGAAATCGGGATAGATGGAAGTGACACCGAACTTCGAAACGTGGGCGTGTCGTATCAATGCTTCGGCCTGCTCTCGGTCGACGATGCCGAAGATCACCGCGAAAGAAAGTCCAAGCGCTTCCTGCGAGGAATCCGCTTTCCCATTCTGGCCAAGGAGATAGTTGCACCTGTTCTTGTCGGGATCGTAGAAGTGCTTCAAGATATTCTGCTTCAGGGACTCCGCCTTTTTCCGGTACTCTGCGACGACGCGGTCCCTCTCCTGCAGGATGATACTCATCTCACACAATGCACTGTATGCTCCATAGTACACGCAATTCGTGCTCAGGCATTTGATACGGGAAGAATTCTTGAAGTCGAGGACGCTGCTGGAATAATTCCCGGGTTCGTAGATCGGCTCGGGGTACCCGGCGATGCCGTCATTGAACACCGACGGTCCCATGAAGAGCCCTGAGGTTTCATCAAACGTCGTCTTCTCCAATTCGTTTATGGTATTGGCCGAGCAACGATACGCTTGCGACAGGAACTCCCGGTCGCCTGTCACAAGGTAGTGATGGTACGCCGCGATGGCCCAGAGGATCTTGTCCCAGTACTGATGGCCGATCGTATCCCGCATGATCGTCACGCTCCAGAGCGATCGTTCGGCCACCCGGGGGCGCAGGAGGCTTACACCGTTCCACGAATTGATGGCGATGTCGCGGGTCCATTCGCCACCATACTCCGCACCGGCAGCCAGAATGCCCCGCCGGACATTGATGTCGACGGTCTCGAGCGCCAATGTGAACGCGTCCTTGACTTCGGCGTTATTGCAGGAAATTTCCTGGGCGGCGGCTGTCGAGAACCAGAAGAGTGCAGCGATAGCGATGTACTTCATTGATGGCAACTCCACGCTGATCGAACGAGGTAGTGCAAGGTACTGAAAACTCCAGAATGATGGAGAAAGATTTGTCAGAACGTTCCCGCGGACAATTGGAGAAAGGGAAGCTGAGCGCGTCACTGCGAGCGACCCCAAGCTCTCTCGTCAGTGGAGCGAAGCTCAAGACAGGATGTCGTCACGACTCGCTCCTTTCGTACACCACTCCCCTCTTCGCCAGTTCTCCGAGGATGAACTCGACGCAGGACGGGCGTCTACCGACGATTTCCGGGGCGATTATTCCGCGGTCATTGAAGAGCCCCTTACTCAGCATCCGCACAGCCGCCGTCGCGGCGTAGCCTGTTGTCCGCGCCATGGAAAGCGTTTCTGTCGCTTGATCCCAGCGATCATTCATGTCGTACTGGATTGCCTTGTGGGCCCCGTTCTTCGCCCCTGCGACGATCACGCGCATGACGGTCACGTCTCCTTCGCCCTTCTGCATTTTCCACTGTGGGAAGAGGAGCGCTGCCGTGAGATCCACAGGCTTGACCGGCGCCCCATGCACGTTGACAGGGTCCTTGCTGAAGAATCCCACCTCCCTCAAGGTCTTCATGAGCGCCGCATGACCCGGATATCGGAGCGTCTTCTCTTTCATGGAACGTGCCCGGATGTTGCGCAGCAGCGTCCGGAGGCCGTCGGTGTTGAATGCTTCAAGAGTGCCGATGCCCGGGAGGGTGATGAGCTCCGGATCTGAAAGTGCGGGGCGGACGATCTCCACGCCATGCTCAACCAAGCGGGCAGGGCGCGTGTATTCCTCGATGACATCGATCGGGGAAAAGACGGCCTTGTATTCGAACGGCCATTGTCTCACCTGCGGGAGCCCACCCACGTAGATCAGGACTTCCTCGACGGTGTCGAGCATTGCCGCCGCGTGGCCGACGAGGAGACCATCCGTCCCCGGGCAGAGGCCGAAGTCGACCAGTGCGGTCACGTTCTTTGTCCGTGCCTGTTCCTCGAGGAGATACGGGTCTTCGGGGAAGAAAGAAATGTCCACAACGTTCTTTCCTGCATCGATGATGGTGCGGAGAGTTTCGAAGCCCAGGAAGCCGGGGACAGCACTGACAATCAGATCGAACTGTGCGATGAGGGTGGAGAGGACCTGTCGATCTCCAACGTCGCATTGCCGGATCGCAACAGTCCCAGAGGAAGCGACTCGGTCAAGCGCATCCTGGCTGATGTCTGCGGAGGTCACACGAAACGACGGCTCTTTGGCCAGATCGAGAGCCATGGGAGCGCCGACCAGGCCGGCGCCGAGAACGAGGATGTTCATGGGAGTTCCCTTGATCAGCGATTCGTTGTCTGGAGTGGGACAAGTCAACAAGTGGGCGGAGATCAGAGGCCGCTAAAGCGGTTACCGTGGGAGATGACCAGCTGGAGGGAGGGAACGGACATGTGCGGCTCCGCAAGTGAGAACGCCCTGCTGCAATGCAGTATGATAGCGAATCTCCGGAGGAAAAGCGAGATCGGCTTGCCGGTGCGGCAATTTGACCGGCTTCCGTGTTGTAGGACGGTCCGCCAAACAGACGGCGGATAAATTCGCCTGAACCGTCCTATTGACAATTTCGAATTTGTCGGGTCAGTCGACCCGACCGACAACTTGGAGTCCGTCCCGGAAAGCGGGACGGGACTCGCAAAACGACGACGAGTTAGCTTCTCCGCCTCTGGCGGATCGCTAACTCGTGTCGTTTTGGAGCTGGCGGGCGGACTTGAACCGTCGACCTGCTGATTACGAATCAGCTGCTCTACCAACTGAGCTACGCCAGCATCTTTGTCTCACCTCAGATAAATAAAATATACGAAGAGCAGCCGACTATTGCAAAACTTGCTCTACGATGCCATGGTTCAAGACCTCCCGCGCTCGCAAACCGAAATTCATCAGCTCTGAGATTTTATCTACCCTTTCTTCAGACCTTCGATGTAGTTGCTCAAGATCTCTATATTAGCATCTGTGAGCCGGCGCTTTGACTGCTGCAGCTGCCGGCCAATTTCTTCACCCTCCCTAGTGATTTTTTTTCCCGTGGAGAATTGAAGCCCATAGAGCATTCGCGCAATATCGATTTGGGCGCGTACATCGAAGCTTTCGTTTTTCCTCCTGTCGCACTCGACATGACGGTTCCCTTGTTCATCTTGACCTTCAGGATTTGCGTACTTGCCCACGACTTTGAAGACTACCCTGCTCGAAGCTCATCAAGCAACTCAATCAGCTTACCCACCCTCGGGTCCAACGCCAATGCGACGTCTTCCGGCAGTTCCCCGAATCCCCGCATGGTTTTGGATTGACTGTCAATGAGAATCGTCCACAAGTGCGTGATCTGAGCCAGGACAATTTGCGATTCTGATCTCTTGCCCGGCTCAAGGTTGAACGTGCGTACCATGTCGTCGATCCCTGAGCGGATATCGCCCAGCACCACCAGCATCATTGAACGCTCCTGTTCGGTGAACGATTCCTCAATATCTTCCGTTACCCTGCTAACTTTGGAATAAAAGCGTACACCCCCCTCATTCGTTTATTCTGAAGGGGAGTCGCCTTACGCGATGAGTGTTTCCGTTGCATTCTGAGCTGATGGTCCGATCCTGGTGTTGAAAGTCCCAGATGGCGAATACGAACTGGGGACTATATTGCTCCGGGAAAAACACACGTTCATTCATGATGGTGATGTGGTCCTTCGGTTCGTCGATGGCTGGCTCAATGTCCAAATCGCATACGGTCGAAGGGGCCCCTTGTCCGACAGGCGCGGTGATCGTCCCGTACCCGCATCCAATCTCGACGATAGGCCCCGTTACGCGCTCCAACCGCAGCCAATGGACAATGCCCGGCACGTCGAATAGGCTGCTCCAGTATGCTTCCTCCGGCATCCCGCTGTCAATGACTTTCATTGTCGGACCTGCCATCGAAATTCAAAGAGAGAATGAGGATCAGGATACCCCTCGCTACGGAGCGGCATTATCACAGTGAACAATTCGGTTGGAGAATTACGTCTGTGAGGACAGCAGTCAGGAGCGAAACAGGCGGGCCGAATTGAGGATGAAGCCCATCTCCGAAGTGACATGAATCAAGGCGGCGAGTAATGGGCTCAGGTATCCAAGAAACGCTAGCACGATGCCCACAGCGTCGACAACGATTGTTCCCCAGAAATTGAATGAAACAACCCGGAGACATTGACGGCTGATCCTCACGGCATCAACGATTCTTCCGATATCACCGGTCGCGAGCGCCATGTCTGCGCTTTCAAGTGCCACGTCCGTCCCCGACCCCATGGCGATCCCCACGTCTGCTTCGATCAACGCGGGAGCATCGTTGATGCCGTCGCCAACCATCGCAACCACCGCTCCGCTCGACCGCAATTCTCGAACCTTGTCAAGCTTCTGCTCAGGCAGCATGTCAGAGAACACCTGGTCGACGCGGAGCCATGCTGCAACGGCTTCCGCATTTCTCCGCGAATCGCCAGTAAGGAGAATCGTGCGGCACCCTCGGCGGCGAAGGTTCTTGACGGCTTCAAAAGCTTCTTCGCGAAGAAGGTCGGCGATGACAATCGAGCCGACGAGCTTCCCGTTCCTCGCTACAAAGACCACGGTCTCCCCGGACTGTCCGAATGTCCCATCCAGGCCCTTTCCGGATCCCGGGGTAATCTCAACAGCTTCCTGGGCCATAAGGTAAGCATTCCCTACGAGGACCTCGTCCTCATCGACAGTACAGCGAACCCCCTGGCCGGGGCGATACGCAATATCGGTATAGGGTTGGAGTGGAACATTGTCCTCCCTTGCCTTCCGCAGGATCGAAATTCCGAGGGGATGTTCTGAATGTTGCTCTGCAACTGCAGCGAGGCGCAACACCTCTTCTCTTTCCGCACCGTTGTGACAGCGGATGGTTGAAACGTTCGGAATACCGAGCGTCAAGGTACCGGTTTTGTCGAAAATCACGGTGTCCACTTTTGCCATTTGTTCCAGATAGACGCCGCCCTTCACGATGATTCCCGCCTTCGCCATCTTTCCGATACCCGCAAGGACTGCGAGCGGCGTTCCCGCAGCCACTCCGCATGCGCCTGCGACAATGAGCGCCGAGATCGCCGACACGACATTGTGGGTGAAAAGATAGGTCGCTGCGGCGCCTAAGAGCGCCAGATAGACCAGCCGGGCGGAGAGTCGGTCGGCAACCTTTTGAATCGGCGCCTTAGAGTGTTCGGCCTTCTCGATGATCTCGACGATTCTGCCAAAGGTTGTGTCCTTGCCTATCCGTTGCGGCCGGACCTCGAGAATGCCGGAGTGATTGAATGTGCCGGCAAACACCGCACTTCCCTCGGATTTTTCCGCCGGCATCGATTCGCCGGTAATGGATGACTGGTCAACGGACGAGCGGCCCTTCACAACAACGCCATCGACCGGGATTTTGGCGCCTGGCCTGACAACGATGGAATCTTCTATGCGGAGCTCGTCCGTCCCAACTTCCAATTCTTTCCCGGCTCTGCGAACTGTGACCGTGCGAGGAAGGAAATCCACGAGTTTCTGAATGATGTTCCGTCCCCGGGTGACGGTTTGATGTTCGAGAAACTCTGCAAAGAGAACAAAGAGGGTGATCACCAGACCTGTTGAAAACTGGCCGATCGCCAGCGTGGCCGACACCGCGATGAACATGGACAGTTCCATGGTCATGCGTCGTTGCCGTATCGCGTCGTATGCTTCCTGGAACATGGGAAATCCCCCGATCATCGTCGCGGCGAGCGCAATGAAATCGAAGGACAGG
>DATJQB010000100.1:0-2491 GCA_035506075.1 Bacteroidota bacterium
CCAGTTGATTTTTGCGTCAGCGCCGGCGACGTTTCGAAACCAACCGAGAAACGCGGACTTGGGAAGAAGCGAGTCAAGTTTCGCGGCTGGATACTGTTCCAGGAGATCGATGGCATCTTCCTGGGTGATCTGGCTGAAAACAGATCCACCGAAAAGTACGATGAGAAGAAGAGAGAACCAGGGTTTCATGGCTAATGGTCCTGGAGATTAAATGAAGAATCGCTCGTGGTTCCAGATTTTCTGGAATGAGTACTTGAATCCTTTGCAGATGAAGATCTGCCTGTGGTCTTCAAACGGCATGCAGTAATCGACGTGCGTTGTGGCGGCCAATTCGACGTGAGCGAAGTACTGTCCAAGATCATCCAGGTTTCCCTTCAGATCAGATCGTCCGCCGATGATGATCGATACATCCCCGGTTCTTTCGCCGGGTCCCCAAAACCAGTAGCTGTTGTGCGCGCAAAGCGCGTTCGGGAGTCCGTACCGCCATCCGAAGAAATCCACCGCACCTGCTTCGCCATAGTTGCGCACGTAAATGACGCACTTCGCTTGTTCCTCTGGACTCAGCTGCTGGTAGGCGGAGGCAATGACGGCGACCATCTCCTCCCAGCCGAACTGATCCGCGTAGTGCTGGGGAAGAGCTCCCAGCGCCGTTCGTTCCGCGGCTTGCGGCTTGATGCCGAGCATCGCTTCGTACGCGATGAACTTCTCGACTGGAAGAACAGGGATCGCGAAGGGGATGCTGATGAGCATCATCAGCGTGACGGCGCCGACAACGACATACTTCACCCACCCGCGGGACGGCTGCGCAGTGAGCCGTTCGATGAACACTGCACCTGCCGCGAAGAGCATGGGATAGATGGGTGAAAGATAGTACGCCTTGCCATTGCTGGCGATCATGATTGCAAACACTATCACATACATCCAACCGAGTGCTCGCAGCTGCCTTCCGTACCGATCCGCAAAAAAGAAATACAGTCCGGCGAGCCAGACGATGGCGTTGAAGTAGTTGAGCTCGCGCAGCTGCCCTGCAAAAAACTCAAGTGCAGAGGTCGGATTGTTCTTCAGTTGACTCGCGTTGCGCATGAATTCTATCGAAGGGAATCCGTTCTTCACCTCCCAAAGCAGATGAGGAAGAAAGATCAGGGCCGCGATCAGTGCGCCGAGCCAGAACCACCGTTGGGCGAGGTGCTTCCGGTTGTGCGTCAGCAACAGTCCGAAGAAGATTCCAATGCAGAGAAAGCCTACCGAGTACTTGTTCTGCAGACCTACGCCGGCCACGATGCCGAAGATGAGCCACAGTTTTGGTGAATCCCCAAGGAGGATGCGAACCAGGAGGTAGCAACACGATGCCCAGAACAAGACATCGAAACAATTCATCGAAAAGAAACGTCCGCCGCCGATTAACACGGGTGCGGCGGCAACGCAGAGAGCTGCCAGGCCCGCAGCGAATCTTCCGCCGCCGAGCCTCAACGCTGTCAGCGACGCAATCATCGCTGTAACCGAAACCGTCAGCGCAGGAAGAGCTCGTATGGCATGCAGCGAATCGCCGAGCGTGAGGCGGACAAGCGCAAGGACAAGAATAGAGAACGGTGGCTGATCGACGTATCCGAACGCGAGATGCTTGGAGCATGCTATGTAGTAGAGCTCATCCCGGAAGTAGCCGTAGTTGCCCGCGAAGAGCATCTGAATCACGAACTGCGCAAGTGCAATCGAGAACGGAATGATGAGGAGCGCGGGGACTGGTTCCTGCTGAACGACCTTGTCTTCCATCGAGAATCCTTCGGTGTGAAGCTGTGACAATCATTGACACCCAACGGCTCTAGCGAATCCCGCGCTTCTTCTTTTCTATGAGAACCTGTGCATCGACAGGAGCGGCACAAAGCGGGCACACGTAACGCCGGGTGGTTTCATTGTAATCCGGCTCGCGGACTTGTTTACAGTTCGGGCAGCGGATCGTGAGCGGTTTTTCTTCCTGAGATTTTGGCATTGATCCCTCGTTGTTAAGACGGACACCTTCAAAGAAAGTTATGAGGCTTCTGCTGAAGAGTCAACTTTAGATGTGCGTGGCGGTCGGGTTCATCGCCGAAGCAGACAATTATTTGACGACGTAGCCCATTCCCGAGAAAATTCTGAGGAAACACGTTTTGCGTTCTCCCTCAGGCCACGCGCGCCTTGTTTCTTCAAGCGTGAGATTGAACAGTCGGTCCCCCACGTTGCGAACCATGGATTGAAGGGCTGATCATGGTCGCAGGTGTCCGATGAAATCCTCAACCTCCCATGGGAGGGCTATTTGAAAGTCCGGCCCCGCGCATTCGTCGAACCCGAAGAATATGTCGGTGTAGTGTGCAACGACGTGTCGTCTTTCAGGTTCCCAGTAGGGGGAAAGCGTGGAAGGTACCCGGATTGTCAGAAATACGGATGGAACCAGCCTGATTCGGGGTAGATGGAGGGGATGGTGCGACGGTTGAGTCGGAGCAGGAGAAAAGATTGA
>DATJQB010000101.1:0-38917 GCA_035506075.1 Bacteroidota bacterium
GTCCGCTCTTTGAGAAACTTGCGGTAGAGTTCGACGCTGAACATCGGTCCATGCTGCGTCGCAACGTCATCTCCAAGCCGAAGAATGTCAACGCCCGCTTTCGCATACTGCACAGCCTGCCGCACGCGAAGCTCTGTGATCTTCTCACAGAGCGCATGCGCGAGAGCTTCGTTGTGATAGAAGTCCGTGAGCAGGTTTTGCATTCCGCGCAGCAACCATGCTGTTTCAAAGATCGTCAGGTAGAGCTCACCGGTGACGGCGTACCCTCGTTTTTGATATCCCGACGTCTTCTCCGCGATCCCGTCGAAGCGGTACTCCGCGTCTACATCGGGCCAATCGAACTCAAGAATCTGCTCTGTGGTCGTGCATTCCGAGAGCGGATGATATCTGTACTCGAGGAAGTGCTCCACCGATCCGCGTACCGCTCCATATCCCCACTCGTCCCAAACGACGTCATCCGGCAGAGCCTGATCGAAGCAGCGCCTGAAGTCCGTCTGCTTGCGCGTTGGATTCAGGTTCACAGAGCGCGTGTCGAAATCGAAGAACTCATCCGGCTCGTCGGTGGCACCCGTCCGGTCGCGGAACGTCTTCATAAGTCCCGGGGTGAACGCACCCCAGCTGATCTCGAACGGAGTGCGGTCGGGCCGACCGGTTCTTCTCAACGCAGTAAGTACTCGTTCACGCGGTGTCATTGGGGATGGTTATGATTAAAGCGGGCACAGATGATCCGGACGAAACAGATCTTCACCGATTGTCAACTCCATCAGTTGGATTCATCTGCCATCAGTGTGGTCCCTCCCTGCCAACTTGAACCTCACAGGCCGTTCTACCGCAAAGCGGTTCCTTTTGGAATGGACTCTCCGAAGAAGCATTTCGTGCGTTCGGAGCAGGACGGTGCCATGTGCGCTAGAACAGTTTCGACATATTGATCTTTTCCGGATCAGTACCGTCGTGTGCGCTGAGGATGGACGAATCGATTTGCTCCGTCAGCGAACCAGCCGTCCTATACAAAGCGACGATGTTTTCTATCGGCGATCCAACCTGGATGGCATGAGACGGGCCGAGGAAGAGTCCCCCCTCCGGAAACAACGCCAGCCTTCGTTTCACTTCCCGCTCGACATCCGCCACGCTTCCCCACGCCATCGTCGTCTGTACGCAGACTGACCCGCAGAACGTCAGCTGTTTGCCATACTTCGCCTTGAGATAACCGATGTCCATCTCCGGAGTCGTCGGCTGGACGACGTCCTGCACGTCCAGACCAAGCTCAATGAGACGCGGGAGAAAAGCCTCGACGGTACCGCACATGTGCATCATGGTCCTCGCGCCGTAGCTGTGCACCATGTCAAAGTACTGTTTGTACTTCGGGGCGAAGTGCCGCTCGAAGACGTCGTGGCTGATCATCTGTCCCCGCTGGTTCCCAAGGTCATCGCCGACATGCGTGAAGTCAATCAAACCCCCGGCAGCTTCGAGCACGCGCCTGTGCATTTCGAAATAGAAGGTGAATCTGGCATCCATGATCTCCATGAACACTTCGTTGTCTTCGAGGAGATCGGTAAGCACTTCTTCCATTCCCCGCGCGCGGCCGATGCTGTTGATGAAATCCATGTCGCCCGCTGTGCCGAAACAAATGGCGTACTTGTTCTTCAGCGACTCGCACTGGGACCTGATGGTTGAATAATCAAACCAGTCCGCTTTCGGGAAGTGTGAACGATCGAGCTTGTCGAGAGTCTCAACGCCTGCATAGGGGAGAAAACAAGCCTCGAGGTACTTTCCGCCTTCAAACTCCGCATACCGGTACCGTTCTCCAAAATACCCCTCGATACTCCCGTCGGGAAATGTGCGCAGTTCCGGGCCGATGTAGACCGGCTCAACGTAGCGGAAATCGTCACCGACCACGCGCAGGACCTGCTCCATATTCTGCAGTCCGAACTTCTCCATGATCATCCGGTTGATTTCGGGCGTTCCTTCGTGTTTGACAGGGATACGGTCATAGCCGCGGCGTTCGTAGGCACTGATGACTCTCTCGCGTGAGTTCATGGCAGGAAGTTCCCTTGATAAAACGGTTCTGGAATCGTCGATGCCGCCTGAAGTACGCAGCATCGGGATCAGCGGTGCGATGTGTTGGTGAGAAGGTAGCAGATTCCGGGCCAACCTGCAATGTGCGATAAGGATCGTTCAGCCATGATTCGTGTCTACTTTACGTGACAAAGGACGGCTCGTGGCTTAGTGCATCCTTTCGTTCAACTACGTCTTATCACTTATTGCTTTTCTAGTTCCAAATGCGAATGTTAGTCCTCCCTGCACCGTCCCGAATTCTCGCCCTCATTCCGCTCGGCCCGGGTGCAAGGTCACACTTCGAACGACTGGTAGACCGAACGAATTCCCTTGCTTGGAGCAACGATGATCCCCCTCGGCACATTTTCCTCCTCCACTCCTCCATCACGTCATTCGGGAAAGATCTTCAAGTACACGTTCATCTATGCCGGCATTTCATGTCTCTGGATTCTTTTCTCGGACAAGCTTGTTACCCTGGCGGATCCAAAAGACTTCGAGGTCATTTCCACAGCCAAGGGCTGGCTGTTCGTCGCCGTCACGGCCACTCTCTTGTACGCGATGCTTGTGAGGAACGCGAACAGGATCATGATGACAGAGGCCGCTCATACGGTTCTCTTCAATTACGCCGCGGACAGCATTGTCATCACAGATGAACGGGGCTCGCTGCTGGATGTCAACGTCAATGCCGAGGAACTGCTCGGATACTCCCGGAGCGAGCTTCTGCGGATGGGGCTGCACGACATCATTGCGGGAGACGATCTCGCAAAGAGCCCGCTCGAAACGGCGGAACTTTGTCCGGGGAAATCACTTGTCATCGAACGCCGCTACGTCAGGAAAGACCGATCGCTGATCCCCGTCGAGATCAACGCGACAAGCCTGCCGGAAAACCGGCATGTTGCAATCGTCCGCGACATTACTCAGCGAAAGCTCATGGAGGAGGCGCTCCTCCAAAGTGAACAACAGAACCGTGCGATCATCAACGCGGTCCCCGACCTGCTCTTCCGCATCGGCAGCGACGGGACCCTTCTTGAATACAGGGCCTCAAACGAATCGCAGCTCTATCTTCCGCCATCGGAGTTTCTGGGGAAGAACATCAGCGAGGTCCTTCCGCCGAATGTAAGCGTGCCAGCGTTGGAGGCGCTTCAGAAGACACTCCGCAACGGCACGATCGAATCGTTCGAGTATTCCCTTTCCGTAGGTGGTTCGACACGATTTTTTGAGGACCGCATCGTGGGGCTCTCTGAGACAGAAGTTCTTTCCGTCATACGCGACATCACCGACCGGAAAGTCGCCGAAAAGGAGCGGCAGGAACTCCAGGAACAGTTGCTGCGGGCGCAGAAGATCGAGTCCCTCGGGACTCTTGCCGCCGGCATCGCCCACGACTTCAACAATATTCTCAACATCATCATGGGGAATGCCACGCTGCTGGCAAAGGAAGATGAGAACCCGGAAAAACTGAAGCGGCGCATCCAGGCGATTGCCGATGCAACCGACCGCGGCTCGCGGCTTGTCAACCAGCTCCTTGCGTTCGCCCGCAAGACGGACATCAAGCAGCAGACAGTATCACTGAACGATTTCATCCGGGACACTTCGAAACTCCTTGAAGAGACATTCCCGAAAACCGTTTCCCTCGCGTTCGAGCTGGAACCGAACCTCCCTCCTGTCATTGCAGATCCGAATCAGCTTCACCAGGTGCTTCTGAATCTCAGCGTCAACGCGAGAGACGCAATGCCTGACGGCGGCCGACTGACCTTCACGACACGGTACGTTCCCCACGAGGAAATACATGAGCGATTTCCTCAAGCCACGGTCCAGCCGTATGTCGCCTTCACCGTGCTCGACAACGGTATGGGGATGGATGAAGAAACCCGCGCACGCATCTTTGATCCGTTCTTCACAACGAAGGAGATTGGAAAAGGGACCGGCCTGGGGCTTGCAGTCGTGCTCGGCATCGTCCAAAGCCACAATGGGTTCGTGGATGTGAAAAGTGAACCCGGAGCCGGCTCGGAGTTTGCAGTCTATCTCCCCGCTGCGCAAGACCGCGGGGAAAGGAAATCCGTTGCTCAAAGCGAGGAGCACTGGAAGAAGGGAAACAATGAACTGATCCTTTTCATCGAAGATGAAGTGCTCGCTCTGGAAGCGACGACGGATTTTCTCCTCGCAGGCGGCTATGCAGTCCTCCCCGCGCCGGATGCCGAGCAAGGGCTGGAGCTGTTCAAGGCCCATCAACACGAAATCGTGCTCGTTCTTTCGGACTATGGACTCCCGAAGTACAGCGGAGCCGAGGTCTTCAGCCGGATGAAACAACTCCGTCCCGATGTACGGTTTATTCTCATTACAGGGTTCCTCGAACAGGAGATTCGGGACCGGCTGTTGGAACAAGGCGTCCGCGATATCGTGACGAAACCCTACAAACCGATGGAACTGCTGAAGAAGATCCGATCTGTCGTTGAACCGACGACGTAACTGAACCTCTTGCGCATTTTCCCGAACGCCCCGGAATCTCGAACGGGGCGTTTCATTTTCTTCCCGCCTGCAATTTCACAAGGCCGATCAACTCATCGCGATTCCTCGCCGGAGAATCCTCCGATGTCGTTCCCAGAAACGGCACATGAGTTTTCACTTTTGATACCTGATTCACGTTTCTTTTTTTTGACCTTCTCCCGAGAAACGAATTTTGATCACAACCTTCTTCTTCAGTCAACGTCTAATAAGTGTGCTTACAGTTGCAGTCTCATTGTTGCAACTACATAGAGAAATCCAAAATTTGAAAGGAAGTCGTTTATGAAAAAGACTCTTCTCACGATGACGATCGCATGTGCCATCCTCCTCTCCACATCGATTGTGATTGCCGGTTCTGTCAAAGGAAACGCCGAGGAATACCACTACGCCCTGAACCTTTGCTACCAACACACCGCCGATCATGCAAAAGCCCTGTTCGCCCAGGCGCAGAAGGGCGAGATGAACATCGAGATTGCGAAAGATTTCGTCGATCAGATCAGCAGCGACCTGGATCATGCGCGGATTTATCACGCGATGGTGCACAAGACATACTCGGAAGCAGACTCAAAGCTGATTGCAGACGATCACCTGACGATCCTCAACGGCCAGTCAGCAGCATCGGCCGCCATTGCTTCGCTGAAGTCTGAAATCGAGAAGTCAAAACCTGATGCCGGAGCGATCAAGACTCTCTCCGCCACCATCTTCAATGCGGCCACGAAGGCGGTGAACGCACATCTCGACGCGATGAAGAAGCTCGGAATTCCCGAACCCCAAGCTCCCGCACTGTGACGAGCAGATCTACCTGAAACGAAAAAGCCGGTCCATGTTGACCGGCTTTTTCTGTTTGTGGCGGGAAGCGAATGTCATTCGTGCTCGGGCATCGGCTCGTGCGATTCTTTTGTGAATGAGAATAGAAAGAGCATCAGTGCGAACACGAGGTAGGCAGCAGCGAACTGATACGGTATCTTCTGCAGGATCCCGTCCAGTGACCACGGCAGGTACATCACGCCATCTGCGGACGCCGAGTGGATGACGCCGAACAATGTGAGCGCCGCAAGGATCAGCAGATAGAAAGACGCTTTCCTCAACTGCCTGTCAATCAACTCCGCCAACAATCCGCCCCAGAGCATCGCCGTCACAATGAACCCGTTGCCAAGCGCGAAGGTCACGAGCAATTCCGGCAGCGCCTTTCCCGGAGCAACCATGAGCTTCTGGAAATTTTCCGCTGGGACAAAATCCGGATTTCCAAGCTTGATGGACAACAACCGGGCTACCGTGGGGAAGAAAGCGAACGCCACAGCCGGCGCATGCCGCGGCGGACAAGCCAGGAAGGACTGACACACGATGTCGAGAGCGACGAAAATCAGGATCGGAGCGAGCACCGCACGCGGGATCAGCTCCACAAAGAAGGAAACATATCCGAGCATTCCTCCCAAACCGATGAACAGGCCGGTCAGCAACGTATAGCCGGCACGCGATCCCATGTGCTTGTAGGCTGGCTGCCCGATGTACGGGGTCGACTGCGCCACGCCGCCGCAGAGACCTGCGATCAATGTCGCAATGGCCTCCGTCAGCAGGATGCTTCTTGTGTTGTAGTCGTCTCCCGCCACGCGTGCACTTTCTGTCACATTGATACCGCCGACTACTGTCAGTAGCCCGAAGGGAATGGCGATCGGCAGATACTTCAGCGCCCGCGTAAACCCTTCGATGAATCCAAGCGTTGGCGTCGGGAATCCAAAATGAAATTCGAGGGCGGGAGCACCGGCATACGTTCCTCCCATCCAACCCGTCTGACCGAACAGGTAGTAGATTGCTGTACCGATGAAGACGGCAGCAAAGACGCTTGGGAAGTTCTTCGGGAGCCGAATCCGGGCGACGAGCGTGTAGAGGATCAATCCCAGTGAGATCATGCCGACAATCGGCATGCCAAAGACGTCGACAAGCGGTGTGAGTCCGATCAGCGCAAGGCCGATTCCTGCAAGCGAGCCGAGCAATCCCGCCTGAGGGACCACCCGCTGCACCCATTGGCCGATGAACGAGAACACGACCTTGAGAAGTCCGATCATCACCATGGTAGCCATGCCGATGTACCAGGTCATCATCGCCGCATCGCGTTCCGACATCCCCTCCGCCTTCAGTCCGATGAACGCGGGTCCCAGTACAACGAGAGCGATTCCAATCGTCGATGGTGTGTCGAGACCGAGAGGCATCGCTGTCACAGTCGTGTTTCCGGTTTTCTTCGAGAGGCGGAACGCCATCCATGTGTAGACGATATCCCCAAACAGTACACCGAACGCCGTTCCGGGGAACATCCTTGTGTAGACGATATCTGCCGGGAATTTGAAGACAAAAACGAGAATGCCCGCGAGGAAGGAAAGAACGGTCAGGTTGTCGAACATGAGTCCGAAGAAGCCGTTGAGATCTCCGAGGGCAAACCACTGGTACCGCTTAGGCGATTCATTCATGACGTAGTCCTCTGACTGAACAATACTGCATCACTTTCAAAATTGAATTGCGCCGTGGATGAGTCCGTAGTTTCAAAATGAGTGTTTCCACCGCGGGATCATCACCGGCCTGTTGTGTAGCAACCGGGGTTAACTGACGAACATTCCGGCGATCGAAGCTGTCATCCAGGTCGCGATAGTTCCGCCGAGCAACGCCCGAAATCCGAGTTTCGCGATATCCCCTCTTCGTATTTCCGCCAGCGGACTGATTCCCCCGATCTGGATGGCGATCGACGAGAAGTTCGCGAAGCCGCACAAGGCGTAGGTTGAAATCACGATTGCTTTCTCGGAGAGCTGGTGAGCCGTGACGACGTCCGCCATCTGCGAGTATGCGACGAACTCATTCAGCACGAGCTTCAACCCCATCAGGCTTCCGACATTGAGCGCGTCGCCCCATGGAACGCCGATCGCGAACGCCACGAATTGAAAGACGAGGCCGAACAAAAGCTCCAGGGAAAGCGGTTTCCCGAATTGCGCCGTGCAGACCGCGCTCAACCCTGTTGCATCGCCGAGCAACCCAAGCAGGAAATTAATCAGGGCGATGAATGCAATGAACGCAATCAGCATTCCGCCAACGTTCAGCGCCAGCCGTACGCCGTCCGACGCGCCGGAGGCGGCCGCTTCGATGACATTCGAATACGTCTTTTCGATTCTCAGCTTCACAGTTCCCATCGTGAGCGGTTCATCAGTTTCGGGATACAGCATCTTGGCGACAACGATCGTTGCAGGTGCGGCCATGATCACGGCAGCGAGCAAATGACCCGCGAAATAGATTTGCGAAGCATCCACCCCCATCCCGTACGACTTGGCATAGGCAACTCCCAGCAGCGTGTAGTAAGCGATCATCACCCCGCCGGAGATGTGCGCCATGCCGCTCGTCATGATCGTATAGAGCTCGGATTGCGTCATCTTTTCGATGTACGGACGAATGACAAGCGGGGCTTCCGTTTGACCGATGAACGTCGCCGCCGCGACGCACAGCGATTCTGCTCCGCTTGCTTTCATCACCTTCGCGATCACCCACGCCATTCCCTGAACAACACGCTGCATGACGCCGAGGTGGTACAGAATTGCCATCAGTGAAGCGAAGAAGATGATCGTCGGCAGCACCTGGAATGCGAAGAAGAACCCGAGACTTCCCTTGTCACCAGGAGACATCGCGAGCGATCCGAATACGAACTGCGCACCGTTCAGGGCAAAGGCGAACAGCCGCACAAACGCCTTGCTGATGGCGTCAAAAATCTCCCTCCCGAAGGATGTCTTAAGGACAAAAAGAGCGAATGCAAATTGCATGGCGAGTCCGATCAGGACAAGCCGCCAGCTGATGGCCCGCTTGTTGGGTGAGAAGAGATACGCAATGCCCGTAACGATGATAAGACCGAGAAGCCCGCGTCCGACCGATGAGAAATCCATGACTCTCCTCTCGATGTGGAATGGGAACCAAGAACTCGAAGCGAAGCCTGGAGCGGTGCAGAGTGGGAAATGGTGCGACGCTTCAGATGGCGGAAAATGTATAAAGAATTCGAGAAAGAAGGAAGTGGAGTGAACGGACGCCGGCATTCGCCCGGGCACCCGGATCATGCATTAAACCTTGCGGCGATCCAACCATCTGAGTACAATGGAAAGGCCGAAAACGCGCCTGCTTTGTCTTTCTCACAACTCGATGGAGTCAGCGTGGTGACTTCAAAACAGAAAAATCTCTCCAGGATCGTCTTTCTGATACTGCTCATTGCTGCGGCATATCCTCTCCGGGTGCAGGCACAGCTGCATCCCGGCAGAAACGATGTAGAGTTCGACCACGGTGGGAGGCACCGCACAGCGGTAGTCCTGATTCCAAAATCAGTTCAGCAGCCCGCCGAGGGATGGCCTCTTGTCATGATGCTTCATGGAGCGGGAGGATCGGCGCGCAATGTCATCGAAAGCACGGGTTGGCCGGAGCTTGGCGAGCGCGTTGGAATTGTGACGGTCTATCCGAACGGCACGCCGAAGAATGAGAAGCGCCCGGAAAGTTTTTTCGGCAATCAGCAGACCTGGAACTCCGGAGGCAAGGAAAGTCTGGCGGCCGGCGCGTTGTCGGCGACGGCGAAAGAAATCGACGATGTGGGATTCCTGGGTGAGCTGATCGCAAGGGTGCGGAAGGAAGTCCCTGTGGATCCGAAACGGATCTTCGTGGCCGGTCATTCAAACGGAGCGGGGATGGCGTACAGGTTTGCTTTCGAACGATCGGATCTCGTCGCTGCTGCGGGCGTGGTGGCAGGACACTTCTTTCTCGAACCCAGTCCACTGAGCAATCCGGTGAGCCTGATCCAGATCGTCGGCGACAAGGATCCATTCACACCGATGGCCGGTGGGAAGGTCACGATCCTCGGCCGAACCGCCACGTTGCCGCCGGCACTTCAAAGTCCGCGCGAGTGGGCAACGATGATCGGCATCGAGGGTGATGCAAAGACAATCCGCGAGGACGACTCGGTGCAGATCCTTTCCTGGGGACCGTCGGCATCCGGCGCAGAAGTGCGATCGGTCGTCATCAAGGGACATGGTCACGCCTATCCCTCGCCGACGGACCGGTTCCACCCTGCGGTGCTTTTTGGACCGACAGTCAAGACACTGAATGCCACGGAGACGATGTGGAAATTCTTCAGCGAGCATGCGAGGAAGGAGCCCTGAGGGAAACGCTTGCAGCTTGAATCAGGATGTGGCGCGGGGATGGGGCTGGAACGAGAAACTTACTTCAATCGCACGACGAGATCTTCGAGAAATTCCTTCACTTCAACAAGATCGGACCGGATTTCGTCATCCGAGACTTTCTTCTTTTGCGGCACCGAGAGAAGCTCGAGCTGTTCCACCGGCTCTGTCTCCGGCACATATTCCTCAAGCACCTTCTTTGCTCCCTCGATCGTATAACGTTCATCGCGCAGCAGTTTCTTGATATACAGGATCAGCTTGATGTCTTTGTTCGTGTAGATCCTGTTGCCTGCGCGGTTCTTGGCGGGCTTTAACTGCGGAAATTCAGACTCCCAGTAACGAAGAACATATTGCTCGAGCCCAGTGATCGTGCTGACTTCGCTGATCGAATAGTAGAGCTTCTTGATCCCGATATGTTTCATACGGTGTTCCTCGCTGCAAAAGTCGATGACAATGTTTCAACAAACATAGGAAAATCCGGCCTGATTTGCAATCGACAGGATGATCCCGGTCCGCCTCACTCTTTCTTTTCAATGATTGCGAAGGCTACGACGGTGTTTTCCGTATGAGAGAGCGAGAGATGAACGTTGCATCCTGCCAGCTGCTCGGCGATGAAATCATGCAGTACCACGTTCGGGGCGCCCGAAGGGTTGTTGATCACTTCGACATCGCGCCACTGGAACTTGCCGCTCCAACCGGTTTGCATCGCCTTGCTGACAGCTTCCTTGGCAGCGAACCGCGCGGCAAAGTGCTCGTGCGGGTACTTCCTTGGCGAACAGTATGCGATTTCAGCCTCGGTGAACAATTTCTTCATCAACGGCATGCCGCGTGCGTCAAGGACGATCTTCATCCTTTTCACATCAACGACATCGACACCAATGCCAACGATAGCTCCCATGCACTTACTTCCCTGAGTTCAGTTTCTTGACGATATCGATGACCTGCGTGATGTCATCGACCTCGAAGTCCGCGTGCGATACAACAGTACCAAACGTATCGCCATATCGTGCAAAAATCGTCTTCATCCCCACCTGCGCAGCTCCGACGACATCCCGCTCGGCCCAATCCCCGATCATCAACGCTTCTTCGGGCATGACGCCCAGTCGCTTCAGTGCCTCCACAAAGGGCTCACGGTTCGGCTTGCGCATCTTCGTATCATCAAAGGTCACGACCGCATCGAAGAGATGGTGCAAATTGAGATAGCAGAGGCGCAGCCACGCTTCCCTGCTCGGAGCGTCCGAGACGACAGCGAGCTTGAGGTTCATCTTCATCAGCTCGACGAGCGTCAGGGTGACATGCGGATAAAGCACAAGTGCTGCTTCACGCGCGCGGCGGTAGGCGATGATCCCCGATGCGAGGATCTTGTAATCCACCTTGCTGAACTCGTCATACAGGAGCTGATCGAAGACGCTTTGGAATTCAATCCCCCGTTCGGCGTAGATCGCATCGATGCGCCGGCGAATCTCCTCGGCCGAAAGGCGAAGCCCGGCATCGCGCATCGCGTGAATGGCAGCGTCGATCGCCTGCGTTTTCATCGCCATGAAATCGACCAGCGTGTTATCGAGATCGAAGACGACGGCTTTGATCATGGGAAGAGGAGGTTGGATGGTTGTGGTAAATATGTGTTTGGAGATGATAGAGCGCTGTCAGCTGTCAGCGATCAGCTTTCAGCACTAGGCTGTCGCTTGGTTAATTGGCCAGACTGAGCTCCGTCAAAGGGGCGGCGGAGATGGACGGCCTCTGCTACGACTTGTTCTCTACGAGAAATCGGACGGCAAGCTCATAGCTCGCGCCGCCAAATCCGGTGATGACCCCTTTGCACACGGGTGCGATGACCGAATGCTTCCTGAATTCCTCCCTCGCGTAAATGTTCGAAACATGCACTTCCACAACGGGTGTTTTCAATGCCGCGACCGCGTCGCGCAGGGCATAGGAATAGTGTCCGTAGGCGCCGGGATTCAGGACGATGCCATCGAATGCTCCATCGATTGCCTTGTGCAGTTGATCAATCAGTGCGCCTTCACTGTTGGACTGGAAGAACTCAAGCTTCACGTCGGGGAATTTCTTCTTCAGGTGGTCCTCGATGTCCCACAACGTCGTCGTGCCGTACGTCGCCGGCTCGCGTTTACCCAAAAGGTTAAGATTCGGTCCGCTGACAACGAGAATCCGCATATGCACTCTCTTCTGGTATTTCACAATCGATTAAGAAGAAACTTCAACCACGGAAGCACAAGGTGCACGAAGCATTCTTCTGACGATTTGGTATCTTTGTGGTTTTCCTTCATCCAGCCAGGTCAAACAACTTTGACAACGACAATCGTCATATCGTCGTGTTGTTTCGCTTTCCCGACAAACTCTTTCATGTCAGCGAAGACGCCTTCCATAATTTCTGCCGCGGTGCCGTGTGCATACCGCTCGACCGTCTGGCATAAACGTTCCTCGCCGAACTCCTCGAGTGTTTTGTTCATTGCTTCGGGAAAGCCGTCAGTATAGAATACGAAAAGGTCTCCGGATTGGAAAGGGATGGAAACCTCCTGGATGGATTTGGCGAACGTCTCGCCCGCATCGAGACCGAGGGCGAGCCCCATCGGATTGACGACCTGGACTTCCTTCTCCTGCGTTTTCCGCATGATCACGGGGTTGTGACCCGCCCTCCCGATGGTAAGCTGGTGCCGTTGCGTATCAAAAACGCCATACACCATGCTTATGAAGACGCCCCGGTCGACATTCTCGTAGAACAGCTTGTTCACCTGCGTGAGCACCGTGGAGGGTGAGCTCGAGACCACCGCGAGAGCACGGACGAATCCTTTGGTGAGCGTCATGAAGAACGCTGCCTGCGTCCCTTTGCCCGAGACGTCTCCGACAACAACACCCAGCCGCTTCTCGGGAAGATCGATGAAATCATAATAGTCTCCCCCAACTTCAAGGGCGGGAGCGCAGCGCGATGCGATGTCAAGTTCGGCGAGGTTTGGATTGGATTTCGGCAGGAAACTCATCTGCACGGTTCGTGCGATTTCGAGCTCTTGCTGCAACCGCTGCCGTTCGGTGATGTGCTTTGCGAATGCGGGGACAATGTCGTCAAAATCGGTTACTTCCTTCTTGCGGAACTGGCTCGCGATGCCGATGACGACGAGCAAACCTAATCCTGCAATGATGACGTAGCCCGATTGGACATACGTCGGGTTCCCGGCAGCAAGCAACCCCCCGGCTTCCTTGAGCACGGAGATCGTGTACAGCGACAGAAACGCAGCAAGCGCGTCGTAGCGGAAGAATGCCCATACCGAGACGGCACCAACCAGAAATTCGATCGGCACCCCGATCCAGATCGGGGAGACATCTCCTCTCGACGTGAGCGCCATGATAAGGGCGCCAAGTCCGACGAGCGCAAAGCCCGAAGAGATTCTCCGGCGGAGAAACGAAAGAACGAACAGGACGATGATCGCCACCTTGTACGCATTCCCGCTGAGACCGATCCCCAGCACGTACAACCAGGAGACGATCGTGCTGAACCCGGCCGTCGCCGATTCATCGAGCCGGCTGAACCACACGTGCGTCAGCTTGCCCGCAAAGAGAGTCAGGAGAAGCGAGAGGGCGAATGCGGCGCATCCAAGCGTTATGCCCCGAATAATGTTCTCACCGATGCGCGAATGAATCACGTACCCTTTTGACACGAGGTCAAGGGTGATGAGTTTTTCTTTCCACGACTCACGTGCGATAGATTCGCCGACCGCCCACACGACAACGAGTCCGCCGCCGTAGAAGAGCGGCCCGAGGATCAGCGGAAGAAGTATCTCCCATCCCCTCTCGCCGACAGTCGTCAGGTAGATTTCGACTCCGAGTGCAATCGCCCCGACCGTCCCTATGATTGCGCCAAGCCTGAAACCAATCTCAAACGAGCGGAATCGGCGGAAAGCCACGATGACAAGGATGATGACGACGAGGAAATAGACGATGGGAATGATCACCTGTGATGCATTTTCCATGTCCGACGATTTGTACTGATCCGGGACTTCTGACCTGACCTGGAAATGCGCAACACCAGACCCTGCGACAAGCACTGTGACCGTCACGGGGTCACCAAGCTCGGGGGATTTCGTGTTCCAGACAAATTCGTAGTCGTTTCTTTTCTTCAGCTCGATCTTTTTTTCGGACCCCGGCTGTGCAGTGTCGGATATCAGGTTGATCGATCCGGCATACTCGCGCAGGAATTTCGCCGCAAGTGTCTTCGCTTCAGCCTGGGTAATGCTCGGAAGGGAAATGCTGTCTGGTACTTTGCGTTCGAATTCGAGAAGCCGTCCGTCCGTGCCGAGTTGCATGAAGACATTGCCCCGGATGACTTCGGCGATCTTATCTCCCTGTCTCGACGGATCGTCACCCTGCTTCATTGCAACGGAAAGGGCTGAAGCCTTTCGCCACGTGACATCCCAATGATTGACAGGGATTCTTCCCCTGACCAGTTCATTTCCCTTCTCCACACCAAAGCGCTGTTGAACCTCCCGGTACATTGCCTGATCGTGCTTCAGTTGTGCCTGCGGTGTCAGCCCTTCCTGGCTGATCCCCAGCCTGTCCATGTACTCACGCGACCGCGCCTCGATCGACTGTGCATCGAGCGGGAGCCGCACTCCGCCGTACGGGTGTTCACTTGGGAAGAATTCGACTATAACGACAGCGGAGAGGATGAGAAGAAGAAGGAACGGAGCAAATTTCTTGATTTTATCCATATCAACTGACTCCTGGGAATTGCATGACCGGGATCGTTGAAGTTGCAGGATGCTGGCGGCGAGCCGGTGGAGGCGTCACGGTTTCCCGCTTAAAAGAAACTGATGATCGCGATGATACCAAACACGATGATGAGAAATCCGGAGATCCTGTTGACCCACCCCAATCCCGTCGCGTTGATTCTGTTTCTGAACAGCGTGATGCTGTAGCTGAGCAGGAAGAACCAGAGTGAGGAACCAAGAAAAACTCCAGTGATGAGCGTAGCCGCAGAGCCAAGGCTGAGATCTGCTTTACGCAGGCCGAAGCCGGCAAACACGCCAAGGAATGCAATAATAGAGATCGGGTTCGTCAACGTGAGAAAAAACGTCGAAATGTATGAACCGAGGAATCCCGCCCCGTTCGTGCTTTTCGCGTTTTCCACCGGCTTGGCGAGATACGTCTTGATCCCAAGGTAGCACAAAAACGCTCCTCCTATAAGACGAAACCACAGCTGCCTTGTTACAAGAGCGTCGGAAATAACCGTGAGTCCGAAAGCCGCGATAAAGCCATAGAGCGCATCCGCCGTCGCGGCGCCGAATCCGATGATCATGCCCGCGAGATGCCCCTCTGCAGCAGTCTTTCGAATACACAAGATTCCGATCGGACCGATCGGAAGGGCCAGAGCAAAGCCGATGATGATCCCCTTGTAGATGAGTGTGTATTCCACGCGGCCTTCGTCAGTCGTGTGAGGAAACTACGGAGAGATCGCACCGGCGACCGGGTCGGAGCGGGTACATGAGACAAGCTTCTTCGGTCCCGGACGCAGGACGAAGACGGGGCATTGAGCGGAAGTGTGCTTGGAGACGGACCGCGGACCTATGAGCGCACGATTCTCGCAAGCTCCTCCTCGATGAATTCTCTGATGGCAGGTTTCAGATAACGATCTTCAATTCCAATCTCGGCAACGCCCTGGGCGAGAACTGATGCTTTCTTTGCAGGCGGGAGTTTCTTGTTCACGACAATGAGCCGCTCTGCCTTGAGCACGCAAAATCCCCCTTCAAAATCCCCTTTCTCATAACGGACCGCGATGCCGCTGCTGGCTGCCAGAGATTCCAATTCTTTCACAACTTGTTCAGGCGTCATGCTTCTCCAACTTAAGAACTCAAAGTATCTTTAAAAACATAGGAGATTTTGAAGTGAGTTTCAAGTCAACTTTTCATCACCACGAAGTCGCAGCGTCATTGCTCTCCACCACACCTCGAGTTTGTCACCTGTCCACAACGTGAACCACGCGAGAAGAGCGCCGGCGACGAGATCGACGACATAGTGATAGCGAAGATACACGGTGGCAAGAATCAGAAGCGAGCCGAACCCAAGAAGCACCCAGCGCGATTTCAAGCGGTATCGAAACCCGAGCGCCATGACGATCATCGTGAGCTGCGTATGACCGCTCGGGAACACGTCGCGTTGCACAAGATCGATTGCATGATCTCGGATCGAGGGGATGGATTCGCCCGCGTTGATGATCGCCCGAAGCGTGTTCGTGAGAAGCACCCCAGGCAATTCTGTTTCGAGCATCGAAAAATCGTGGAGCGTGAAGCGCGGTCCCACTCCAGGCAGCGAGAAGTACCCGAGGTAGGAGAGATAGAATCCGTACACAATCATGAACGCCGCCTTGTCGAAATGTTCGATTGCATAGCGTCGATAGAGCTCCACACCGAGGATGATGAAGAGGATGTAGTACGAAAAGTACGCGATCTGCAGAAGTTCCGTCAGCAGCGGGTGTGCGAATTGTCCGATCCATTGAGTCGGATTGACTCCGAAGACCCAGTGGTCGATCGCGATAAACACCCTGTCGTAGTCGGTCGGATTGATCGGATGCACCATCAGGTAGATTTCTTTGAAAACAAAGAGGATGATCAGGTAGCAGTACCAGCGGTGAAGTCCGACGAGGAGCCGCGAACCTTTTTCCCTGGCGCCCCAGGCAAGAAAGAAAATGACGCCGATGACCACGATGTCGATGGCGACAAGCGGGAGCCATTGCGCAACACGTCCGCAGAAAACCAGGTTCAGAGCGATGAGGAAGAGCAAAAAGACGATTGAGACAAAATCTGCAGGAGCGAGGCGGGAGAGAAGTTTGCGGACGTTCATTCGGCGGGGGAACTATACGATGTGAGAAATATGCTGGTTGCGATCAGCGCATCAATGATTTTTTCAATCCCGCTGCGTTCCGAGATTCATGGCATCGCGGGAGACGTTGTGCTGCAGTGGCTGGAGCTGCCTCGTCAGCTCCAGAAAATCTTCCAGGGAAAGCTGCTCCGGGCGCCGTGTAAGGTCGACCTTGAGCAAGCCGAGCTCGGTATCCGGGAAACCCATGTAGCGAAGGCTGTTTCTCAGGGTCTTGCGCCTCTTGCCAAACGTCGACCGGATGATCGCGGTCAGGAGCTCCCTGTTGCATTCAGCAGGATGCTCCCGGAATTTCAGGCGCACGATGGCAGAATCGACGCCCGGGCGCGGAAAGAAGGAATTCCTGGACACTTTGAACAGGAACTCGGGCACAGTGTAGTACTGGACCGCCAAAGCAAGAATTCCGTATTCCTTCGTCCCGACAGGGGAGACGAACCTGCGGGCGACCTCGAGTTGAACCATCAGTGTCGCGTCTTCGACCGACTGGTATTGCGAAAACAGCCAGAAGAGAATCTCGCTGGTGATGTTGTACGGGATGTTGCCAACAACCCGCAACCGGCTGCCGGGATGTGAGAGCACGTCGTCGAGGGAGACAGTGCGAACATCGGCGTGCACGATTTCGACGGACGTGCCAAAGGAATCGCGCAGCACTTCGACAGCCCGATCATCGATCTCGACAGCAACGAGGCGTGCGCATCGGTCGCGCAGATGCTTTGTAAGCGCTCCCTGTCCCGGACCGATTTCCAGGACAACGTCGGCGCTGCGTACGTCCAGGCTCTCGACGATATTGCGCGCGACGTTTTCGTCACGTAAGAAATTCTGTCCGAGGTTTTTTTTGGGTGCAAGCATGCGCGCTAAGACCGGGTCAATATACGGTACGTGAGGGCTATTATCAACGCGGCGGAACCGCCATTGCATTTCGGTCGAATTTCAATTACTTTGGCACACGTTTAACGACTCGCACTCATGCCAACGACACCGAAAGCTACATCGAGAACACCTGACAAGAAAGCCGCCTCCGCCCCGTTTCTCTCGATCGTCATTCCGCTGCTCGATGAAGAGGAATCTCTGAGGGAGCTTTACGGGCAGATCGTCGCCGCGACCGACCCTCTCAAAAAGTCTGTCGAGATCATATTTGTGGATGATGGGAGCACGGATGGATCATTTGCCGTCCTCAAGGAGCTCCACGGGAAGGACGCAAGGGTCAAGGTGATACGGTTCAGAAGGAATTTCGGCAAATCCGCAGCGTTGTCGGTCGGATTCCACGAGGCGCAGGGACAGTTCATCATCACGATGGATGCGGATCTGCAGGATGACCCGGCTGAAATCCCCTCCTTGCTCGAAATGCTCGACCAGGGATACGATCTTGTGTCCGGTTGGAAGCAGAGGCGTCACGACCCCATTTCCAAGACAATTCCCTCGAGGCTCGCAAATACAGTCACCGCCAAGATGACGGGCATCCCGATCCACGACATGAATTGCGGGTTGAAGGCGTATCGGAAGGAAGTTGTCAAGGAAGTAAGTGTGTACGGCGAACTTCATCGTTACATCCCGGCGCTCGCGCACTGGGCCGGTTTCAAGGTCGGGGAGAAAGTCGTACTGCATCATCCCCGCAAATTCGGCCACACGAAATTTGGCATCGGCCGGTTTTCGAGAGGCTTTCTAGATCTCCTCACGGTGTTGTTCACGACACGCTACATCCGGCGTCCGCTGCACCTGTTCGGCGTTTGGGGAATCGTATGCTTCCTGATCGGAGTGCTAATCGACGGCTACCTTTCCGTCGAGTGGTTCCTTGGCTTGACTGCCCTGAGCAACCGACCGTTGTTCCTGCTGGGAGTTCTCTTTATTATTATCGGAATTCAATTCGTTTCATTCGGCCTGCTCGGGGAGATGATTAACCGTCAGCAGCAGGATGAAACAACCTACTCGATCAGGGAAATTCTCAAATAGAGGCCGCGGAACCGACATGATCCCGCTGAAAACTGATTGCCGGTTCTTCCGGGGCGACATTCCCTGCAAGCCCCACAAACGTTTTGGAGTACACTGCGTCGATCAGGCGGGTCATCCCTGTCCCCATTATGATCGGATCGACAAGAACATCCTGATCATCAAGCTCGGTGCGATCGGCGATGTCATCCGCACCACTCCTCTTCTCCACAAGCTGAAAGCTGAATATCCTTCGGCAAAGATCTGGTGGCTGACGCTCACGCCGGAGATTCTCCCGTCGCTTGTCGATGAACCGCTCGGCTTTTCGCTGAAGAACATCATCGCTCTCCAGTCCATTCGATTCGACATTCTATACAATCTTGACAAGGACCGCGAAGCGTGTGCGCTGAGCGAGCAGATCCAGTCGGCAACGAAGAGAGGATTCCGTCTTGACCGCGGTATCATTGCGCCCGTCGATGCGGCAGCAGAATCGAAATACCAGACCGGCGTCTTTGACGATGTGAGCCAGGCGAACACGAAGAGCTATCCCGAAGAGATTTTCGAGATGTGCGGATTCCGGTTTGCCGGTGAGCGATACATACTCGACACGCCCGCACTCCCTGCGACAACGTGGAACATCAGCAAACGAAAGAAGGTTGTGGGCCTGAACACTGGATGTGGCGGTCGATGGACATCGCGGTTGTGGGCCGACAAGAACTGGGTGGCGCTTGCGCGATCGCTGAAGAAGAAGGGGTATGAGGTGATTCTCCTCGGAGGTGAGCAGGAAGACACAAAGAACAAGACGCTTGCGCGCGCCTCGAAAGCGAAGTACTTCGGCCATTATCCCTTGCAGCAGTTTATCGCTCTCGTCAATCGATGTGATCTCGTTGTGACTGGTGTGACGATGGCGATGCATATCACGATCGGACTTGGCAAAAAAATCGTCCTGTTCAACAATATTTTCAACAAGCATGAGTTCGAACTGTACGGACTCGGCTCAGTCGTTGAGCCCGGGAAACCCTGCCGCTGCTTTTACCAGCCGACGTGCACGAACGGCGAATATCGGTGCATGGAACATCTTCCTGTCTCCCGTGTCGTTGACGAGTGTGAACACCTTCTCCGATCGTAGATTGAACGTGCTGCCGACGGGAGCGGACCTGTGACGACCTGCCCTCTGTGCCACGAGACAGTGGCCCGGGATTTCCCAATTTTCTACGAGTTTAACGCAAAGAAGTACCAGGCGAAGGAGTGTCGGGTCTGCTCATTCGTGTTCCTTGATCCGCGGTTGAGCGATGAGGATCTCCGCGTTCTGTATAGTGATGAGTATTTTTTGCACGATGGAGCTGATTTTGGGGCGCATGCGGCGACGGATTACGAAACCGCTGCAATTAAAGGCTCTGTGAAGTTTCCCGAGATCCTGGGACGGATTAGACGGTTTAAACCGTCCGGCGAGTTCTTTGAGATCGGTTGCGGGATGGGGTATTTCCTCAACTTTGCAAAACAGAACGGCTATTCTGTCAGCGGCATCGAGTATGCCCGGCTCGGCGTCCGCAGCTGCCGCGACAAGTTCGGCCTCGACGTCCGTCAGGGCTCGATTGAAGATT
Source organism: Bacteroidota bacterium (assembly GCA_035506075.1). Classification (GTDB taxonomy): domain Bacteria; phylum Bacteroidota; class Ignavibacteria; order UBA10030; family UBA10030; genus UBA9647. The sequence continues at coordinate 20,162 of DATJQB010000101.1, forward strand.
TCACAGTGACACCGGAGGCATTCGATGTCGTCTTCATGGGTGACGTGCTGGAACATCTGATCCAACCGCTCGAAATGCTGACGAAGGTACACGAAATGCTCAAACCATCCGGCGTTGCTGCACTTGAAGTCCCCGCCATGTTCAACAGCCTTGCTGGAAGAGCTGCGGTAGCGGGGATGCGACTTCTCGGAAAGAACAAGAAGATGATGCTTCCGCCGTACCACGTGAATGAGTTCGCGCCGAAGACCCTCCGCTCAATTATCAAGCGCGCCGGTTTCCGCGATGCCGTCATCGTGCAGCGGATCAAACCACCTTCCGCGATTACATTGCGCGGGAGCGCGTTCGAAAAATCAGTGAAGAAGACTCTCCATTATCCGAATTACGGTCTTACAAAATCGCTGGGCGTGTTCGGCGATCGTCTCCTCGGTATTGGCATCAAGTAATCGTCATGGCGAAGCAACCCAAACCGCAGAACATACCGCAAACGTCGCTCTTCCCCTTTTTCCCCGACTTCCTGGCAAGTCGCTTCGCCGGAATCGCGATCGCCGGATTCTATTTTCTAGTCATGCTCTTGATCGCCCTCAAGTATCATGTCGTCGGCGATTACGATGTGGAGACTGATTTCTATTGGAGCTATGTCCCACAGGCCAGGCACATTCTCGAGGGCGTCGTGCCCATCGAAGATTTCCACGGCCCCGTCTACCCGATGGTCCTGGCACTCATTTCTTTTTTCACCCGCGATCTGTTTCACGCGGGCGTTGCACTTTCCACCCTGTCCGCCGCCCTCTCGTTGTTCATGTTCTTTGAGCTCCTCAGGAGGCTCTTCCGCCCCGACGTGGCTCTCCTTGCCGTGCTTCTTGTCGCCGTCAACACGACCTTCATCCGGTACACGTATACTGCCGGCACGGACATGTTGTTCGTACTCTTTGTCGCTGCATCGATCTTTTTCCTCCTGCGCGATGACACCCTCAGCTGGCTCAATCTGGCACTGTCTGCATTCTTCGGCGCACTAGCGTATCTGACTCGCTACAACGGACTCTCCGCCGCCGTCGGCGTGCCTCTTGCCCTGATCCTCGCAAATCCGTTTCAGCAACCGATGAAAGAACGTATCAGGATGTCCGCGATCTTTGTCGGCGTCTTCCTCATCGTCATCTCCCCGTGGGGAATCTACTGCCAAATCCAGAAGGGCAGCTTCTTCTACAATCGTAACTACCTGAACATCGCCTACGAAATGTTCGCGAAGGGAAAGATCGGATGGGACCAGTATTGGTACGGGGAAGCGCAGAAGTTCACGTCATTGACGCAAGTCATACTCACCGACCCTGGGCTGTTCGTATCGTCACTCGTGAAGAACCTGATTGATCATCTTCTGAGTGATTTCGGGCTCCTTCTCGGATGGCAGGTTGGGATTTTCTCGCTGCTCGGGATCCCGGCCTACATCAAGTACCGGCCAACCCCTCGTGTGCTCAGCTTCTTCATTCTGGGTGCGGCGTTCTTCCTTGTCCTGCTGCTTGTATTTTACGGTGAGCGCTTCTCCATGATTCTGCTCCCCGTCTACGGCGTTCTTGCGCTGAAGACACTGAGTTTGCCGTCGCTGGCCCAGTACCGGTTCTGGAAAGCCATTCAGGTGGGGGGTGTGATTGCCATCGTTCTTGTTCTTTGGTCCGGATACAGCTCGATGGAATTCAACCGTGAGATCATTGACTCGGGCCCAAAAGAAGTGCTGAGCTTCGGCAATTGGTTTCACGAGAACTACGGCGATTCTGAACGCGGCAAGGTAGTGATCGCACGGAAACCGCACATCGCGTATTACCTCGACATGAAGCTGGAGATGTTCCCGTACGTCGATACGTACGAACAACTGCTGGCCGAAATGAAGCGGGCCAACGCTTCGTATCTGTACTTCAGCCGCATGGAAGCCGGCATGCGTCCACAATTCAGGAATCTTCTCGATCCCCGCTACGCTCCAAAGGAGCTGCGTCCCCTGACCTATACGACGAACCCACCTGCAGTGTTGTACAAGGTTCAGCTCGGAGGGACACCGTGAACATCGTCATTGTCGGCACGGCCTACCCGCTGCGCGGAGGAATCGCTCACTTCAACGCGCTCCTCTACAAACATCTCTCGGTGAATCACCATGTGGAGATTGTGACGTTCTCGCGTCAATATCCCTCAATCCTCTTTCCAGGGAAGACGCAGGATGAAAAAGGTGGAGCCGACAACGCAGTCCCAAGCGAGCAACTCGTCGACTCGATCAATCCGAGAACCTGGTTCACCGCCGCGAACGCGATTATCCGGAAGAAACCCGATCTTCTGATCTTCAAGTTCTGGATGCCGTTCTTTGGTCCCTGCTTCGGGACAATTGCACGACTCGTCAAGCGGAAGACCGGAGCGAAGATCCTGTTCATTTGCGACAACATCATCCCGCACGAGAAGAGGCCAGGCGACATGGCCCTCACCCGCTACGCGTTCAATACGGGCGACGCGTTTGTCGTGCAGTCTGCTTCCGTCGAAAAGGACTTGAACGAGTTCATGCCGGGCGCCCGGTACGAACTCGTGCCTCACCCGGTGTACGAGATCTTTGGCACCGCGATGGCAAAGTCGGATGCCCGCTCGAAGCTCGGACTCTCGGACGAGCGCGTCATATTGTTTTTTGGATACGTTCGGCGGTACAAAGGTCTTCATATCCTTCTCGATGCGATGCCGGCGATTCTCAAATCGATGAAGGTGAAACTTCTTGTCGTCGGCGAATTTTACGGAGACGAAGACAAGTACCGGCAGCAGATTGCCGCTCATGGCATTCAGAATGATGTGATCATCCATTCCGACTATGTGCCGAACGAAGAGGTGAGTCAGTATTTTTCAGCAGCGGATGTCGTTGTTCTGCCCTACGTCTCTGCGACACAGAGCGGAATCGTGCAGATCGCCTATCAGTTCGACAAGCCGGTCATCGCGACCGACGTTGGCGGGCTTGCAGAGGTGGTGCTGAATGACAGGACAGGCTTCATCGTTCCGCCTGAGTCACCGGAACAGGTGGCCGGGGCAGTAACGAAGTTTTATCAGGATCGGCGGGAACCTGAGTTCGTGAGAAATGTGCACGAAGAGAAAAAGAAATACAGCTGGCAGAATCTTGTCGACGCTATCGAACGGCTTACCGGACCACGGGAGAATCTCTAAAGCGAACACAGATGGTACGGGATTTACAAATACTCACTCATTCTTAAGACAATCTGTGACGATCCCGTTCATTCCCGAGTTATCAGTGTCCCATTACCAGAACCCGAAAGGATGTAGACGCTGGTGAAATACGATCCCATCAAGAAAGTCCTCGGCGACGTCGTCCGGGAAAACACACTGCTCCGAAAGCTCTTCTACAAGATCCTCGGCTTGATGTTCCTCCGCGAGTGGCACGTGAAGCGCGAGCTGCGGCAAATCCTTGGCGCTGATTCCACACCAAAGAAGATCTACGATGCCGGATGCGGATTCGGACAGTATTCGTACTATTGCGCGACGCATTTCCCGGGCGTTTCAATTTACGCAGTCGACGTCAAATCCGAACAAATCGAGGATTGCTCGCGGTTCTTTCGCAGTGCAGGAATCTCAAACGCGGAGTTTGCTGTCGAAGACCTGACGCAGATCCATCATCAGAACAAATTCGATTTCGCCATCTCTGTCGACGTGATGGAACATATTCCCGACGATGTCGGCGTCTTCCGCAATCTGTACGACAGTCTCCGATCGGGTGGACGTCTTCTCGTCAACACTCCGTCCGACCTCGGAGGCTCCGATGCACACGGCCCTGAAGATGAGAGCTTCATCGAAGAGCACGCCCGGAACGGTTATGGCGTCGAAGAGATCCGGACAAAATTGACATCGGTCGGATTCACTGTTGAGAAGATCGGATTCGCCTACGGCCCGTGGGGTTCCATCGCATGGCGGCTGGGAATCAAATACCCGATGCTCCTTCTCAACGCAAGCAAAGTCTTCTTCATTCTCCTTCCCTTCTACTATATCCTCACCCTTCCATTTACACTCCTTCTTATGTATCTTGACTACGCCGGAACCAACAAAACAGGGACAGGACTCGTTGTTGTTGCCACGAAGAAGTAGCACCATTCAAGGATGTATCACGCAAAGAATATGTTGTGACATTGCTCCAATACACTCATTTTCTTGCGACTAGCCGTCTGTGCCTGCCCTTCCTCAGGAGTGCCAAGGAATAGATCGGTGTCGATTTTTGATCTCTGAAAAAGGCTGATTTCCGCATTCCTTCGTCTAATAAAGCAGTGAATTGTGAAGAAAGTTCTCATCGTCACATATTACTTTCCTCCATCCGGAGGGCCGGGCGTCCAGCGCGTCCTTAAGTTCGTCAAATACCTTCCACAGTTCGGATGGCAGCCTGTTGTGCTGACAGTGCAGGATGGGGACTATCCGGCGCGCGACGAATCGCTTCTCGCGGAGATCCCCAAGCATGCTGTCGTTTGCCGTACAAAAATTTTCGAGCCGTACCGGTTGTACCGGAAGCTGACGGGAAAACCTGCCAACGCGCCGGTTGACGTCGAGAACATTCCTCAGGGGGGAAAAAAGAAATCACTGACGGAATCCCTCGCGGAATTTGTTCGTTCGACTTTTTTCATTCCCGATGCTCGCATAGGCTGGTATCCATATGCCGTTCCCGCCGGACTCAGGATCATCAAAGAACATCACATCGAGGCAATCTATTCTTCGTCCCCTCCGTACACAACCTCCGTCATCGCGCGCAAACTTCATCACGCAACCGGACTTCCCTGGGTTGCAGGATTCCGCGACCCGTGGACAGGATTCCTTTCGACTCCCGACCGCTGGTATTTTCCTCGCATGATCGATGAACGACTTGAGCGATCGGTGTTCCGCGATGCAAGCGCCGTTGAGGCCGCGTGGCGCGGAATCCTGAGAGACGTGACGGGAAAAATCCCTGACATCGACAAGTCGAAACTCGTCTATCATCCGAACGGATTCGACAGCGACGACTACCCCGACCTGAAGCGCCGGAAAAACAACCGCTTCACAGTGACCTACACCGGGTCGATGTACGGGAAACGAAATCCAAAAACTTTTCTCGAGGCTGTCGAGGGATTGGTCAAGAACGGAAGGGTCGATCCGAAAAAAATCCAGCTTCGGTTTATCGGTCGGTTTGGATCAGAAGTGCGGACGATGCTCGAACAATCTTCGATTCATGACTCGATCGAGGTGATTGCGTATCTCCCGCACAGTGAAAGCGTCGAAGCGTTGCTCCGGTCCGATGCGCTCCTGCTTATCGTCGATGAGGCAGCCGGCAGCGATGAGATTGTTCCGGGAAAGGTTTTCGAATATATCGGCGCTCAGCGCCCCATTCTCGCTCTCGCGCCCGAGGGGGCAATCGCCACTCTCATGCGCGAAACCCGCTCTGGTTTCGTGGCTGCCAATCAGGACATTCCCGCGATTCAGGCCGGATTCATTGAATGTTATGACAATTTTCTCTATCATAAGTCAACTTTCGAACAGGATCGGGAGGCAGTGAAACGGTATGATCGGAGAGAAATCACCCGCCAGTTAGCGGCGCTTCTCGATACTCTCAGCCCCCGGCACTAACCCCACCCCAAGTATCCCATGAGCAAAACACACAAAGAACGCACCGGCGGTCGACCGACCCCCGGCGAATCGCCGCTGATTCCCGAACGCTTTCAGCACCTTGCAGCGATCGCCATCCTCTTTATAAGCCTGGTTGTCTTCTTCAACCAGCTGATCTTCGGCGGCAAGATGTTTACGGAGGTTGACGTCCTTGCAAGCCGCAGTTTCGACACGTTCCTGGCCGACGCGAAGCTAGCAGGGATCTTCCCTCTATGGAATCCCTACATCTTCTGCGGCATGCCTTCCTACGGCAGTCTGACCGTTGGCGGCGACCGGTTCTTCGACATCTCCGCCCAGATCCTGACGAATGCCTCGACCCTTTTCAGCTACATCATCCTCAATCCTGCTGAAGGATGGGTGCTCTTCTTCTACATGGTCTTCGCCGGCGGAGTCTACCTCTTCACCTACGACAAGGTAAGAAGCAAATTCGCTGCGTTTGTCGCGGCGTTTTCTGCCACCTTTTCGATGTACATCATCATTTGGGTGATGAGCGGTCACAATACGAAGATCGCCGTCATGGCCTTCTTCCCGTACATCCTCTTTGTCGTCGAACGCCTAAGGGAGAAATTCAGCTGGACGCTCGCGTTGCTGCTCGTTCTACTCCTCCATTTCTCGTACATGCCGAGCCATATCCAGATGATCTTCTACGTTTATCTGACACTCGGCGTCTACTTCCTTTTCTTCCTCATCAAGTCCTTCCTCAAAAAGAAGGATGCTGATACCGGCAGCGCGCCTGCGGCGTGGAAGGGCCTGGTCAGGGCTGGACTCGTCTTCGCGTTCGCGAGCGTCATTGCTTTCGCGATGGACGCGGATAAATATCTTTCGGTGCTTGAGTACAATCCTTACTCGATGAGGGGCTCCAATCCCATCGTGCAATCCAAGGACGCAGGCGATGCAAAGACTGTCGAAGGTGGGCTGAGTTACAAGTATGCAACCGAGTGGTCGTTCGGCCCGTCGGAGATGTTGACTTGGGTGGTTCCATCCTGGTACGGATTCGGACTCCTCCCTTACAAGGGAGTCCTGACAAACAACCAGGAAACTTCGATGAACTTTTACTGGGGACCACAGCCGTTCACCCACGCGCCTCAGTATATGGGATTGACCGTCCTTGTGCTTGCCCTCATAGGTTTTTGGCGCAACAGGAAAGATGGGTTTGTACAGTTCATGGGCGTGATGATCGTGTTTTCACTGCTCATCGCATTCGGAAGAGAACTGCCCGTCGTGTACGACCTGATGTACCGGTTCTTCCCGATGTTCAACAAGTTTCGTGTTCCGTCGATGATTCTCGTGCTTATCCAGATCTTTGTTCCGATCCTCGCTGCCTACGGAATCGCAACATTTATGCGTGAACGAGGATCACTCCAGGGAGCCGAGCTTCAGAAAGCAAAGAGATCCTTGCTGATTGGTTTGGGTGTTTCGGTTGCCGTCCTCGCCGTGATAGCGCTTTCATTCGAGAGTTTCGTTTCGAAACAGGCAATTCAAAATGCGTACGGAAGTCTGACAAACTCCGGGCTCCCGCGCGATCAGATCTACACACCATTCTTCGACCAGGTCCGGCCTGAAGCTCAGCATCAGATCGCTGCAGAACTCTCGTCGCTGGCGGTTACCGACATTTGGGTTGCCATCGGGCTTCTTGTCGCGACGCTTGGCTTGATGTACTACTTTATCCAGAACAAGATCAAATTCAACACGTTTGCGATGGCCCTCGTGATCATCATCGGGTTCGACCTGTGGCGCGTCGACGTCAGGCCGATGGATCCTCACGACAAGTCAGTGACAAAACAGGTCTTCGCTACGCCGGAGTACGTAAAGTATCTCCAGCGCGACACGACATTATACCGTGTGCTTGAATTCCAGAACGGACGCCCGCCCTACAACAACATGCTCGCCTACTGGCGCATCCAGAGCGCGTACGGATACCAGGGGGCAAAAATGCGGTCCTACCAGGACATGGATGATGTGGCAGGGCTTGGCAACCCGCTGCTCTGGGGTTTGATGAACGTCAAATACATCATCTCGAACACCGAGGACTCGAGCAGTGCGCTCGGCCTGGTCTATAACGGTCGTGACATGAAGGTGTACGGCAACCGCTACATGCTGCCGCGCGCGTTCTTCGTAAACAAGTACGAGGTTGCTGACGGAATCACAATTCTCAACAAGATCAAGGATATGACGTTCGATCCCCGCGAGGTGATGTACTTCATGGAGGATCCGAAGGTGACGGTGGAACCGGTCCACCCTGCTGCAACTGTGGACATCACGCACTACGGCATTCAGGATCTCACAATGCAGACGAAGACAGCGGGCAATAATCTGCTGTTCCTCAGCGAGACGTACTACCCCGTCGGCTGGAAAGCATTCCTTGACGGCAAGGAGATTCCAATTTACAGGGCGAACTACTTGTTCAGGGCGCTCGTGGTTCCGGCCGGCCAGCATCAAATTGAAATGAGATTTGAACCAAAAGGGTTTTACATCGGCAAGAATCTGAGTCTCGCTGCAAACATTCTCGTTCTCGGCGGACTGAGCTTCTTCGGCTTCGAGTACTGGCGGAAGAAACGTCCGCCGCAGCAAGCCGCGCAACAGACGAACGTGTCATAGAGGGGAGTGTAGGGCGCAGGAATGTGCGGGATCTGCGGCATCTATCGATACAGCGGTTCGGGCAGAGAGTTTGACGAAGCCCTGCTCGTCAGGATGAGCGACAGCATCAGCCATCGCGGGCCGGACGACTCAGGGACATTCGTCTCTCCCGGTCACCGCATCGGCCTGGGATTCCGGCGGCTTGCAATCGTGGATCTCTCCCCGGCCGGCCACCAGCCGATGAGCACGCCGGACAAGTCCGTGACAATCATCTTCAACGGCGAGATCTACAATCATCTTGTCATCAGGAAAGAACTGGAAGCGCGCGGATACAGATACCGGTCGCGCTCCGACACCGAGACAATTTTGTACGCGTACCAGGAGTACGGGCTCGACTTTGTCCACAAACTCCTCGGTATGTTCGCACTCGCTTTGTGGGACGAAAAGAATCAACGGCTCGTCCTCGCCCGCGACCGCATCGGCATCAAGCCGCTCTATTACACGGTCACCGACGGGCAGCTGATCTTCGGCTCGGAGATCAAGGCGATGTTGCAGCATCCATCGGTATCACGCGAGCTTGATCCGCAGGCTCTCGATGCGTACCTGACATTTCTTATCAGCCCGGCGCCGCTGACGTTGTTCAAGAACATTCGAAAACTCGAGCCGGGTCATTTCATGGTTGTCGGGCGGGACGGAATCCAGAAAGACATACAATACTGGGATCCAGTACCGGCCGGAGACCAGCCTTCGATCGATATCGACGGAAGTCCGATTCCACGGTCATCGCTCGTTCAGAACAGCGACGGGATGACCGAAGAGTCGTGCATTACGACAATCCGGGCGCTCCTCAAGCAGTCCATCAAGGACAGGATGATGAGCGATGTCCCGTTCGGTGTCTTCCTGAGCGGCGGCATTGATTCAAGCACAAACGTTGCGCTGATGGCGGAGCTCATGGACCGGCCGGTCGATACCTTTTCGGTTGGTTTCCGTGATCTCGAAAAGTACAACGAGCTCGGCTACGCGCGGCAGATCGCCGACCTGTTCAAAACGAACCATCACGAAGTGATCATCGATCACTCGATGGCGTTCGACTTTCTGCCGAAGCTCATTTACCATCAGGACGAGCCGCTGGCTGATCCCGTGTGCATTCCGCTCTACTTTGTGTCGAAACTGGCGCGGGACAACGGGACAATCGTTGTCCAGGTTGGTGAGGGAAGCGACGAGCAGTTTGCAGGCTACCAGTCGATGCTGCGAGAGCTCCGGTTTTATAACACAGCGTGGAAAACCTATAACGCGCTGCCGGGGTTTGCGAAGTCGTTGATCTACAGTGCCGCCTCGAAGGTTCTCGGTCACAGGCAGGAATATCTTGCGCTCGATTACGTGAGAAAAGGACTGATGAATGAAGAGTTGTTCTGGGGGGGCGCAATCAATTTCACCGAGACGCACAAGAACCTTCTGCTGAACGGCCACCGTCACACGGACACACAGTTTGTTCATTCGTTGGCGCGGCAGTGGCACCAGGAGCTCCTGCGGAAGGATCCCCGGGCCGACTATCTGAAACGGATGATCTACCTGGAGTTCAAGAATCGTCTCCCCGAACTGCTCCTGATGCGCGTGGACAAGGTGTCGATGGCGACGTCGGTCGAGGCACGCGTTCCGTTCCTCGATCATCGCATGGTGGAGTACTCCATGACGATCCCGCAGGAATTCAAGATCAAAAACGGCGAACCGAAATACATACTCAAGAAAGCAGTCGAGGGAATCGTTCCGGAGAATATCATCTACCGAAAGAAACAGGGATTCGCTGCACCGGTAAACGAGTGGCTGAGGAACGAGTGGTCGTCGTTCGCAGAGAACACGCTTCGTGAGTCCGGTCTCGTCAAACAGGGAATTCTCCGGTACGACTTCATCAAGACGATGATCGAGAGCCATCGCTCCCGAAAGATCGACGCAGGACAAAATATCTGGAACCTGCTCAATCTGGTCTTGTGGCATAAGTACTGGATCGAGGGAAAAGAACTCTAGAGATAGATTTGCCACGGATGAGACGGATTTGTACGGATCCGCACCGATCGTTGGCTTGACAAGAAGTTTCTTTTCGTATCTCATACATTTATCCGTGTTTCTACCGTGGATATCCGTGGTAGTCTTCGCAGACGTGCACTATGAAAATGACAGATGCAAATGACGAAGCGCTGAAGAAGCAGGTGCGCGAGTACTGGAACGCCCATCCGTGCGGCACACAGTTCACGCACCTGGAGTGGGGATCGAAGCAGTTCTTCGATGAAGTCGAGAGGTTCCGGTACGACACCCAGCCCTTTATGCGCACGTTGATGGAGTTCGACAGCTTCCGCGGCATGAAGCTGCTCGAGATAGGATGCGGACTTGGCACCGACTTGCTGCAGTTCGCCCGCGGCGGCGCGGTCACGACAGGCGTCGATCTGACTCCTGCGAGCATCGAACTTGTGAAGAAGCGGTTCGCACTGGAGAATCTCAGCGTTGACGCTCAGGTGGCGGACGCCGAACACCTCCCCTTTCCGGATGGAACCTTCGATGTTGTCTATTCCTTCGGCGTCCTGCATCACACACCAAACACACAAAAGGCGATCGACGAGGTCCACCGGGTTCTCAAACCGGGCGGACGGATAATCATCATGCTGTACCACAAGGATTCCGTCCACGTGGCCCTCGGCGCCCCGTTGTACAAGTTGTCCCATACACTGAGCGCGGGCGCACCCAGCCTCGTCGAGGACTGGGTCCGCGTGTATGATGGCGATGACAATCCACTCGGCAAGGCATATTCAAGATCCGAACTCAGGCAGATGTTCGCGCGCTTCAAGAATCTTCGCTTCGAAGCGTGCGATCCGATCCGCCGCAAGTATCCGGCAGTCGTGAACTGGCTGAACCAGAAATTGCTCAGCCGCCGGTGGGGATTCTGGCTTGTGATCAAGGGATCGAAGTAGTGCGACCAACCGGTCGAACTGCAGGGAAATGAATTTCGATATCGAGGAGTACTGTGAGCACTATTGAATTCGCAATCGTCGGCTGCGGCAGAATCGCACAACGTCACGCGGAACATATCAGCAGGATGGCACATCTGGCCGCTGTGTGCGATGTCAAGAAACAGCGCGCCGATGATACGGCGTCGAAGTATTCCTGCCGCGCATACGGGACCCTCGACGAACTTCTTGCCAATGAGCCCGGAGTGCATGTCGTTTCCATCTGCACGCCCAACGGCCTCCACGCTGAACATACGATCAAGGCGCTCCGCGCGGGAAAACACGCCCTCTGTGAAAAACCAATGGCATTGCACGCAGCAGATTGCCGGAGAATGATCGAGGAAGAAAACCGTTCAGGGAAGAAGCTCTTTGTTGTGAAGCAGAATCGTTTCAATCCCCCCATTGCGGCTCTCAAGAAAGCGGTGGACGAAGGGCGGCTGGGACGGATCGTCAGCGTGCAGCTCAATTGTTTCTGGAACCGGACCGAGGCGTACTACAAGGAATCGGATTGGAAGGGGACGATCGACCTGGACGGCGGCACGCTCTATACGCAGTTCAGTCATTTTATCGACCTCCTGATCTGGATGGTCGGTGATATAGGCACTGTGCATGTTCTCACGGAGAATTTCTTCCACAAAGGGACCATCGACTTTGAGGATACAGGCGTCATCGCCCTCGAATTCACCAACGGAGCGCTCGGGACCATCAATTACACTGTGAACAGCTACAAGAAGAACATGGAAGGGTCGATCGCGCTCTTTGGCGACAAGGGAACCGTGAAGATCGGCGGGCAGTACCTCAATGCCCTGGAATACCAGTGCATCGAGGGATACGAGATCACGAACGTCGAGCACTCCGCCCCGGCGAACGATTACGGGTTCTACCAGGGCTCAATGTCGAACCATGACAAGGTGTATCAAAACGTTCTCGATGTGCTGAACAACAACCAAGCCGTCGCGACGAGCGGACTTGAAGGCCTGAAAACTGTCGAAGTGATCGAGAGAATTTACTCTCAAGCGAACCTCGGATCGAGGAGCTGATTCATGGAGCATACAGTCTATCCGAACGTACAGATCGGTGCGAACGCAGTCATTGAGGACTATGTCATCATCGGCGTTCCTCCGCGCGGCAGGAAACCGGGCGAACTTCCGACCGTGATCGGCGACGATGCGGTCATTCGTTCTCACACAGTCATTTACGCGGGGAACACGATCGGCAGGAATTTTCAGACCGGACATCACGTGCTCGTCCGCGAAGAAAACACGATCGGCGACAACGTCAGTATCGGCAGCTCGACGGTGATCGAGCACCACATCCGGATGGAGAACAACGTGCGGATTCATTCCCAGGCGTTCGTCCCGGAAATGTCCGTGCTCGAGGAAGGCGCGTGGATCGGACCAAACGCGGTCATCACAAACGCTGCGTATCCTCTTTCTCCAAATGTGAAGAACGAGCTCAAAGGTGCGTTGATCAGGAAGAATGCCAAAGTCGGGGCCAACGCCACCCTGCTGCCGGGAGTGACAATCGGGGAAAATGCCCTCGTCGGAGCCGGATCCGTTGTCACGAAGGATGTGCCTCCCAACAAAGTCGTGGCAGGCAATCCCGCCAAAGTCATCAACGATATTTCAAAGTTGCCGTACGGTGAGCGTCAATGAAGATCCCTCTTGTAAATTTGAAAGCGCAGTACGCAAGCATCAAGCAGGAAATTGATAGTGCCATTCAACGCGTTCTCGATGAGACCGATTTCATCAGCGGAAACGCCGTGGCGGAATTCGAAACATCTTTTGCCGCCTACTGTGGGACACGGTCGGCCGTCGGACTCGCAAACGGCACCGACGCTCTTCAACTCTCCCTGCTGGCGCTTGGCATCGGCCGTGGAGACGAGGTTATTACAGGCGTCAATACGTTCATTGCGACGTCGGAAGCAATTTCCGCGACCGGCGCACGGCCCGTGTTTGTCGACAACGATCCGCACACCTATACGATCGATACTGCAAGGATCGAAGAGAAGGTTACTCCGAACACGAAGGCGATCCTCCCGATCCACCTCTACGGTCAGCCCGCAGCGATGGATGTTATTAACGACATCGCGGCGAGGCACCATCTTGCTGTGATCGAGGACGCGGCACAGGCACACGGGGCGAGCTTCAGGGGCAAAACCGTGGGAACGATGGGCCGCCTGGCGTGCTTCAGCTTCTACCCGGGAAAGAACCTCGGAGCGTACGGCGACGCAGGGGCGATCGCCTCGAACGATGAAGCCCTCGCCAACAAAGTGCGCATGCTCGCGAATCACGGACGGATGAAGAAATACGAGCACGAGATCGAAGGTTACAACAGCCGGCTCGACACGCTGCAGGCTGCTGTTCTTTCTGTCAAGCTGCGACATCTGAAAGCGTGGACCGAACGGCGTCAGCAACACGCGGCACTGTACACAAAACTTCTTGCGGGTACGTCGTCGATCGTCACGCCATCCGTCCACCCCGACGCGACACACGTGTACCATTTGTATGTCGTCCGCGTGCAGCATCGTGACAGAGTTCAGCAGGCATTGAAGGAAGCGGGAATAGCGACAGGCATCCATTATCCGATTCCGCTCCACCTTCAACCGGCGTACAGGTATTTGAACATTCCCGCCGGGAGCTATCCTGTCGCCGAACGGTTCGCGGGCGAGCTGTTGAGCCTCCCGATGTATCCCGAGTTGACGTCCGATCAAATTGCTTTCGTGTGCGATACGCTGATCAGGGCGTGCCAGCCGAATTCCGCCAGCAAGACGGCCTGATCGATGAGCGCACCTTCGTCTTCCCAGGTCTCCAACCCCCTCTCGTTCCTCAAGAACAAAGACATCGTCATCATTTCCATTTCGGACTGGGAGGGCCCGAAGCGGATCAGACAGTTTCTTTCCGAAGAATTGGCCCGCCAGGGAAACAGGGTTTTGTTTGTCGAATCTCAGTACACGCTCTCGAAGTTTCTCCAAAAACCGAGCCTGGCAAAACTCTTCCGCTTTCTGAAGGGACCGCGGCGCGTTGCCGAGAACCTCTATCTCCTTTCGACGATTCCCTTTTTTCCCGGCGGCGAGTTCAGTCCCGGCGTCAGCAGATCGAACTGGAACGTGGAGCGCTCGTTTCTCCGGCAGGCAATGAAGAAGCTCGGCTTTCACAACCCGATCCTCTGGATGTTTGCCTACAACGCCAGCCCGTTGATCGGAAAGATGGGAGAATCGCTCTCGCTCTATTTCTGCAACGACGCTTTCAGCCTTCTTGTCGATTCACCGGTGCTCCAGGGACGCATCACCTCGCTCGAACGGGAGATGGTCGAACGGGTGAACATCAACATCACCGTCTCTGAAAAACTCTCCGAAGAGAAATCCCGTTTCCGCACACCGGTGCATACCGTCCGCCACGGCGTCGATTATCCTCTTTTTCAGCAGTCCGGCAGATCGCGGCCAACCGATCTCCCGTCGGGGAAACCCATCATCGGGTACTCCGGTGTGATACGCTACATGATCGACCTCGATCTGATCCTTCAGATTGCAGAGCAAAAGCCTGAATGGGACATCGTGATGGTGGGGCCTGTGACCGAAAGCCGGTCGGAGTTCTACCAACAGATCAGCGCACTGAAAAAACGATCCAACGTGTATTTCGTCGGCTCAAAGCCCGCCGGGGAGCTTCCCGCGTACATCAACGCGATGGACGTGTGCCTCCTCCCATATGTCAGGGGGGAAATCTCGAGTTACTACGCCGCGCCTTTGAAATTCTACGAGTACCTTGCAGCGGGCAAGTGCGTCGTGTCCACGATCGGCCCGACTGAGTATGACAGCGACGTCGTGATCAATGCGCACTCGACCGCCGATGTCCTGCACGCAATTGAAGAAGCGCTTGCCAGGAACACAGGTGAGCTGATTCAGAAACGGAAAGAGATTGCTCGACAGAACAGCTGGACCGAGAGAATTCGTCAGATCGATTCGATTCTCGCGGCCGCAACGAAATGAAGATTGTTCCGGCTATGAACCGCAAACGTACAAAGAACACGAGGGTCGTTGCTGCTCACTCAGCTTCTTCTTCATGTCTCTGTGGTGAGATTTCTTCTCAGGGCTTTTGAATATGGGGATTCTCGGACGCAACTTCCTCCATACCGCCGCCTCGAACTTCGTGTTGAAGTTCATCGTCGGCGTTGTCATTGCCGTCGTGACCGGCCGCGCTCTTGAGCCTGTCGGACGTGGTGAGTACACACTCATGGTGTTGATCATCACCACAATCACCACGATGCTCAATTTCGGCGTCCCCGGGACGAACACGTATTTCATCGCGCAGAAACGGTACTCGATCGCGCAGCTTACGCGCGCATCGATCGTTCTCACCATTCCCATCTCGATCCTGAGTTTCGGCATCATCTGGCTGATCTATGCCTTTCAACTGGATTTTCTGTTCCCTTCGAACAAGTTCACTCCGGCTATTGTTCTGGCGCTCGGCATTATTCCGGTTGTGTTCTTCACGCAGTTCGTCCAGGGCATCATCATGGGCCAGAACCGGATCAAGCTGAACAACTACATCTCGCTCTCGAGCCAGGGGATGCTTGCCGTCGTGATGTTGATCCTGTTCCTGTTGAAGGCCCTGACTGTCACGATCGCCATCGTGCTCTACGCGGCGAGCTTCCTGCTTTCACTCGGGGTCATCTGCTTCACCACGTTTCCTCCTCTCGGCGAGGTGCTGCGCTCGCGCCTGAAGTGGAGCGACTACCGCACGCTGCTCGGATTCTCCGCGACAATTCATGTCGGCAACATGGCGCAGTTTTTCAACTACAGGCTTGACGCGTTCATCGTGAGCTATTTTCTCGGGCTCATGGGTGTGGGGCTGTACAACTACTCGAAGACGTTCGCCGAATCGGTCTGGCTCCTCTCCGCCTCGATGGCGGCTGTTCTGCTTCCGACACTCGCAGGCCAGCATCAGCATTCAAGGATGATTGCCGTGAAAGCCGTCGTGGCGACATTCGGAGTCTCTTTTCTTGCCGGTCTCGCCGCGTACATCGTTGGTCCGACCATCATCCTTCTGCTGCTTCATGAGCCGTATGCAGGGTGCATCAATCCTTTTCTTTTCCTTCTCCCCGGCGTGGTTATTTTCTCACTGACCAACGTCCTCGCAACCTACCTCACCGCAGTCGGAAAACCCGGCTACAACGCTGCCATTGCGTTTATTTCGTTTCTATTCACGGTCCTTTTTGATATTTTGTTCATTCCACGATACGGGATGTCGGGCGCCGCATTCGCGTCGGGCCTGTCCTACACGTTGTCGTCGATCATGACTGTCATCGTATTTTGGCGGGTTTCAAAGATGACGACGCGCGAATGCCTGGAGATACTCGGATCGATGTCGACTGATGTCCGGAGCATCGTCACGCGGATACGACAACGGCTTCACCCTGGAAAGAACTAAACGGGGTTCACCGAAACGAAATGAAGAGCTACATCAGGCAATTCTCTGAACGGCCGCAGTACCTCTCGGAACGGCTCTATTTCGAGCGATTCCACGGCACTTCGGCAGGACCCATTCTCGAGATCGGATGCAGCGTCGGGCATCACACGCAGTTCGGCAGCGATCGCAAGATCGGCATCGACTACGATTACGACGCGTTGAAAATCGCCCGAGGCAAGGGGTTCACCGTCGCTCAGGTTGATGTCCAACCCGGGCTTCCGTTCAAGGACGCCTCCTTCACATCGATCGATTGCCAGCATGTCATCGAGCACGTTGAAAATCCGCTCTTTCTCATGAAGGAATGCCTGCGGGTGCTCAAACCCGGGGGGCGAGCGGTTATCGTTACGCCAAATGTACGAGCGGTCGGATTCGAGTTCTATATCGATTACACACACATCCGTCCGTTTACTTCGACGAGCCTTGAGCGGATCGCGTATGACGCAGGATTTCCCCGGTACAAGGTGCAGTACTCCCCGACAGGCGTCCCGCTGACGAAGATGCTCAACCAGCGCGGCCTGCTCTCACTCGAAGGTGCGTTGAACATTCAATCGTTTTTCTATTCCCTCGGCGTGAGGGTCAGGGAGACTCTCATCCTCGTCGCCGAGAAGTGATTTCGAAATGAACAGCAATCAGAAAATTCTCGTCATCTGTCCCGGCGCCAAGTCGCCCTTCGTTCGCAATGATGCGGAGATCCTCTCGAAGATCCATCCGACAGAAATCCTCGGCATCGACACACTTCCCTTTCCGCGCAAGCTCGTGCTTCTCTCGCGGCTGTTCTCGAAGCTGATGAAGGGAGAAGTGTTGATGGTGTTGATGTACTTTTCCGTCCCGATTTATGCCCCCTTCGTCGTAACGCTGACAAAGTTGTTCGGGAAGAAGATCGTCGTCATCACCGGAGGATACGACACGACGTACGTCCCCGTGATCGATTGGGGTGAAATGAAGACGTGGTGGAAGAGGCTCGCGCAGAGGTACGCGCTCTCCATGGTGGACCTGGTGCTCTGCTTTTCCGAGTTCTCGAAGAGCGACGTGCTGAAGTACGCGAAACCGAAGTGGATCAAAGCGCTCTACTTCGGGATTGACACGGACTACTTCAAACCTTCCGGTCCGAAGGAGCCCCTCGTGATCACAGTGTGTTTCCAGATCAACGAGAGCACACTGATCCAGAAGGGACTCCGCACGATGATCGAAAGCGCCCGGTCGATCCCCGAGGCGAAGTTCGTGTTGATCGGCGAAACGAGCAACGACGCGGCGGTGATGGAAGCACGGCGCACGGCTCCGGCGAATGTGGAGTTCCACGACAAGTTCACCTTTGGCGAAGAACTGCTCAGATTCTATCAGCGTGCCACGGTGTATGTCCAGGCTTCGGCGCATGAAGGATTCGGGATTGCGAATACAGAGGCGATGTCGTGTGAATGCATCCCGGTTGTTACCAATACGACTGCGCTGCCCGAGGTCGTTGGCGACGCCGGGTTCTTTGCTCCGTTTGGTGACATCCCGGCAACTGCAGCAGCCATCAAAAGGGCATTGCAGTCCCCGGAACTCGGGAAGAAAGCACGGGACCGCATCCTCAACAATTTTACTTCCGCTATTCACGAACGCACACTTCTTGCCGATGTGCGCACGGTGCTCGGGAAATAACAATCTGAAAGGTTCATGAATCTATGAATATCGTTGTCATCGGTGGAGCCGGCTTCATCGGCTGTAACGTTGCAGACCACTATCTCAGGAATGGTCATCGTGTGACGGTCTTCGACAATTTTTCCCGAAAAGGCACACTGCAAAATCTCCAGTGGCTTCAGAAGAAGCACGGCGACAAGCTGAATGTCGTCCAGGGAGACACGAGGCTGGATTTCAACAAGTTGAAGGCGACCGTCGGCAAGGCCGATATTGTGTTCCATCTCGCTGCCCAGGTCGCCGTGACGACCTCCGTTGTCGATCCGAGGGAGGATTTTGAGATCAACGCTCTGGGAACGTTCAATGTCCTCGAGGCAATCCGGACGTCGGGGAACAACCCGACTGTGCTTTATTCATCCACGAACAAGGTGTATGGGGGGATGGAG
>DATJQB010000102.1:0-13068 GCA_035506075.1 Bacteroidota bacterium
TTCCGTGAAGTCAATATCGAACACGCTGCGGACGAGCCTCCCATCGACAATCCAGACGTTCACACCGGACTCCAGAGTCTTCCAAAGCTGGACGTGGACTTTCAGGGGATCCGGGAGCCCTTTTCCTCCGGTCACTTTCCGGACGTCTCCTGCTTTTTCACGCTCCGACCGCTCCTTCTTATCCGCGGCCTCAAGCGCATCATCGTACGGAACTCCTTTCTTCATCAGCTCGTACTCCACAAGCAGATGATCGATGAAGAACTGCTGCTCGTCCTCTTTCGCCTCTTTGTCCAGCCAGAATTCATTCTTCGGGATGAACGTGAACGCGTAGTGCTGCGCGTAGTTTGTGAACTCCTCATCCATATGCGTGCGGACATATGTTCCGTCCACAATCCAGACGGTTATATCACCGCGCTGACCAATTTTCCTGATGTAAGGAGGTTTGAGTGTGGTTTGCATGTGCTCTCCGTGCGTTGTGATGGATGGAGAAGTGACCGATTGCGGGACTCCCGCCCTGCAGAATGACAGCATGACCAGACAACCGGAAGCAACAAGGGCCGGGATCTTCACGACATTCTCTCAGAAAAGGTACTTGTTCAGGATCCCCAAAATGATCGTCTCGTTGATACTTGCCTGCGCGGTCGAGGCTGAATCGTCTCCGATGGTCACAATCACCATGTTCTTCGCCGGTATGACGATGATAAACTGTCCCGCGAAACCGGCTGCCATGAAGATGGAATCCCGCGCATCGTAGTTGTTCCACCAGAGGTATCCGTAGTTCACCGATTGAAGATCGCCCCACGTCCGGTTTGCCTGGTTGCGCGGCACAAGTGTTTGCTGGATCCATTGCTGCGAAATCACCTGCACCCCATCAACCTGGCCATTATGAAGGTACAACTGACCGAGCCGGGCCAAATCCCTCGGAACGAACATCATCCCGGTACCGCCCGTGTATACTCCCTGGGGGTCCTTCAGCCAGCCGCGGACTGAAATCTTCAGTGGCGTGAAAAGGTAGCGCTCGGCGAAATCGTACGTGGAGATACCAGAGGTCCGTGTGACAATTCCCGAGAGAAGATTGACGTTGGGAGTCGTGTAGAGGAACTGCGTTCCCGGATCGTACTTCAGGGGAAGCTTGAGTGTTGTGTACATCCAGTTGGCGTTGTCCGTATAGAGCGATGTGTGATCAGCATCTTCATCCCAGTCAATGCCGCTCTTCATCGTCAGAAATTCTTCAAGCGTCCAGCCTCGCTTCCTTGGATCCATCCCGGTCGTGTCAAAATCGGGGAAATAACTGAGGATCTTGTCCTGGGTGGAATGGATGATTCCCTTGTCGATTGCAATGCCGACAAGCGCGGAGGTAAAGCTCTTTGACGCAGAGTGGATCTCGAAATCGTTGTCCTGCGTGAGCCGGTTGTAGTACTCGACCACGAGCGTATCGTTCTTGATGATGAGCAGGCTGGAGATGAATGAATTCGACTTCACTTCGCTCAACGCGCCTGCGATCTTCGAAGTATCGAGCTTCATCGCAAGAGGGGTCGATATCGGCCACGCGTAAGGCTGGCGGTACGTAAAAGGGGAGCTTGATGTGGAGGGAGAACTCGGATTGGAATGACAGCCCGCCGCAAGCACCGCGATGAGAACGGGAAGAAATCGACTCAACTGCGGAACAATCGAACGCGTCACATCAGGTCCTTTCTGCAGGAATACCTCATCCTGTTAAACGAAGAAGGAACTGAGTCTGTTCCCCGCCAGGCGGAACTCAAGCCGAATTGAACGACAAAAGACCCGGCCTCAGAAATGCTCTTGGTGTCTTCTCACGGTGAGAATGTAACCGCCCCCCAATTCAGTACGTCGGGCGAAGCTGGACCCACAACGCGAGGATCCTGAGCTGAACTTTCAGATCAATCGGCCTGATGCTCACGCAATCTCGGGAAGAAGGCCCAGATGACGATGGCAGCCGTCAGCGCGAGCGCTCCGTTGATCGTAATCGTCTCCGACAGCCCAAAGCGTGCTGCAAGCTCACCGCACCAGAGCGATCCAATAGGCATGAAGCCGAAGAAGATCCACGTATAGGCCCCCATGACCCTGCCCCGGATATGTTCCGGCGTGGATGTCTGCACCAGGGCATTGGCAAGGTTCATCACCATGATTGTTCCCATCCCGATTCCCGCCATCACAAGGAGCGATGCCGGGAGCCAGTGAATCGCTGCAAAGACAATCAGCAGGGTCGGAGCGAGAAACGATCCAAAGGTGATCAGCTTGCCTCTGTAGCTGATTCGTCCAAGGGATGCGATGATGAGCGCTCCGATCAGCGAGCCCATTCCGCGCGCGGAGCTCAGAACACCGTTTGTCGTTGCGTTGCCGCCGAGGACTTTCACGGACCAAGCGGGCAGCAACGTAACAAGGGACATGGTGAACATGCTGTTGAGCGCAACGATCGCGATCACGACCCTGATGAGATCGTGGCGGACAACGTAGAGAATGCCGTCTTTGAATCTCGCCTCCTGGTCTGCTTTGGCGAGGTGAGGCTGCGGGCCAAGCTGCATCCTTTTCAACGCAACGATCACTGCGATGAACGAAATCCCATTGATGGTGAAGCACCAGGCTGGTCCGAACAATGCATAGGTGAGCCCTGCGACGGCTGGACCGATCGCGGTCGCCGTGTGGAACATCGTCGCATTCAACGCAATCGCGTTTGTCAGGTATTCCCTGTCCACCATCTCGCCGACAAACGACTGACGGGCGGGGGCGTCAAATGCATTTGCCGTTCCCAGCGCAAGCGACAGAAGAATCACGTGCCACGGCTGGACGAGATGCAGGAAGGTCAATGCGGCGAGGATGAATGCGAAAATCATCATCGCCGATTGTGTGATAACAAGAAGCGATCGCCGTTGCATCCTGTCAGCGACAACTCCGCCGTAAAGCGTAAGAAGCCAGCTGGGGACACCCGAAGCGAATCCGACGTAGCCGAGGTACGCCGGAGAATGGGTCAGTTCGTAAATAAGGAAGCCCTGCGCGGTGGTCTGCATCCACGTGCCGAACAGCGACACGATTTGACCCTGGAACCAGAGCCGGTAGTTGGGGAACTGAAGGGCCGCAAACGTCTGATTCTTGTTCAGTCTTTTTTCGGAAGACCGTTCACCCTCGTGTTGTCTCTTCGATTGTCGTTCAGACATAGAATCCAAATTCGTACGCTGCTTCGTACATCGCTACGATGTTCTCAGGCGGAACGCCGGGCTGAATGTTATGAATATTGTTGAAGACGTACCCGCCATGCGGCTTGAAGAGCTCCACATTCTTCCGGACTGCTTCCCGGACCTGATCGGGTGAAGCAAAGGGAAGAACTTTTTGTGAGTCAATGCCGCCGCCCCAGAATACGAGGTTGTTCCCGTACTTCTTCTTGAGCGCGCCCGGGTCCATACCCGGCGTATTCGTCTGAACCGGGTTGAGGATGTCGACACCCATGGAAATGAGATCGGGAATATACTCGGAACAGTCACCGCAGGTGTGATACCAGATCTTCGCCTTCGTGAGGCGCTTGATCACATCAATCACTCTCTGTTGGCGCGGCCGGACAATCTCCCTGTAAAACGCCGGTGCGAACATCGGGCCATCTTGTCCTGTAAGATCGTCTCCAATCATGATAATATCCAGCAAATCCCCAACCTCAGATAAAAATCCGTTCATCCAGCTCTCCCAATAATGACACGTCCGGTCGATGAGAGCTTCGCAGAATTGACGATTCTCGAGCATGTCCGCGAACCACCGCTCCATGCCGCGGAGATACCAGCACATTTCGTACGTGACGCCCGAGATCCCGCTCGAGAGCGCAAAGGACGTGTCCCGACGAAGCCTGAGGGCGTGATCGCGCACGCCGGTGAACCGACTTCGATCACCGCCGTCCGGAAATGGATACGAATCAAGGTCCTTCACATTCGCGTCGGCAAGCGGGTGATTGGAGATGTCCATGTAGAGCATCTGATCATCGGGCATGGACCAGGTGACACCGAACTCATCTTTCAGATCATGCCAACGGCGGCCATGTCGTTCATTCAGCTCGATGGCTCCCTGAAAGCCCGACGGCGCGTGGGCAGTGACGTACCGGATATCCACGTGGAATTTATCGAGTATCGCCTCGGAAGGGACTGCGAGCTGCTGGACCGGATCGAGCATCCTGATCTCCTCGCGAAGTCCAAGATGGTTCAGAAGCAACTCGTACGCTTTTCTGTGGATGCCTGTTTGAAATCCTCCCAGGTCGATTGGTATGCGATCGGGTTCCTCGTGGTTCAGGGCCATCAGGACACGGTTGCGGGATGTCAAGCGTTCAACATGAGACGTCTCCATCATTAACTCCTGGTCAATGCAGGCCAATCAGAAAAGGAGAGCGAAGTTCACAGGTCTCCAATCGAGTTCGCCCAGTCGATCGAACGGCTGATCGCAGCCAGCCTCGTCTGTCGCGAATACGATGAGTATTTCTGCAACTCGACTCAGGCGAGCCATCACGGTGCTTGCCTTGTGGGTGATTACTTGAGCAATATGAGCTTCCGGCTGAGCACTGCGTTTCCGGATTGCAGGACGTAAAAGTACACGCCGCTCGGAAATCCTGCAGCGTTCCACATCACCGCGTGCTTGCCGGCTTCCATTTTCCCATGAACAAGCGTCGCAACCTCTCGTCCGAGCAGATCAAAAATCCCGAGTTTTACAAAGCTGATAGCTGTCAGCTGAAAGCTGATCGCTGTTGCCTGATTAAACGGATTCGGATAGTTCTGAGCCAGACTCATTTGCAGAGGAATCGAATGATCGATCGCGTCTCGTTCAACCGATGTCACAATCCCGGGAGATGGACCCATGATGGTCCCACCTTCTCCTACCACGACGGAAAGATTGGCATCAAGCGACCCAAATCCATAGATGGCATTCGCCATACCAATTGGCGCCTGGGTCCAGGTAATCCCTCCGTCGATTGATTTCAAGAAGACTCCGGAATCTCCGCCGGCGATCACCCTTGAGAGATCCAACATCCGCACTGCCCTGAGCCGCTGCGTTGTGCCGCTCTGGACAAGCGCCCAGTTGGATCCGCCATCGAGCGTCCGCAGAATGACGCCGGAATCTCCCACGACGACTCCGTGGTTCGCATCCGCAAAGGAAACGCCTCTCAGGTGAGCAACAGTGAGCTTCTGCACGTCTGGACTGTCGAACTCGCTCGGCCAGTAACCCGTTTGAGGAAGCCAAGTTGTGCCAGCATCCGTAGATGCGACAATGCTCCCGTTATCTCCCACGGCCACTGTGAGCGTCGGGCTTGCGATGGCAACGGCGTGCAGCCAGTACCTCCAGTTGTCGGCGGAGTACTTCGCCCATGAATTGCCGTTGTTCGTCGATCGGGCGATGAATGATCGGTCAGTGTACACGCCGCTCGCCTCTCTGAAAAGCGTCCGACCAACAATGAACCCAAGGCCACTGGAGGATCCGACAACCGCAGAGGGGAGTCCTGCCAGAGTTTGTGTGGACCAGTTGGCGCCTCCATCCGTGCTGCCAAGGACAGAGCCGAGGACTCCGACAGCGATCACACGATTCACCCCAAAGTAGGCAACGCTCTGCAAATCCTCCGTCAATCCTGTGGGTTGAGGCTTCCACGTGGCGCCCCCGTTCTCGGTCCGCAGCAAGGCGCCGCGATAACCGACGATAATCCCGTTTGAACTGTTCGCAAAACCAATCCCGTAGTAGTCCGAACGCGATCCGTTCGTCTGATCCTTCCAGGTCACTCCACCGTCGGCCGTTCTCATGATCACGCCGTACGGTCCTGCGGCTGTGCCAAGAAGCGAGCTCGTGAACATCACCGTGGAGAACCAGGATGCAGCCTGCATCGATTGCTGAGCCCATGTCGTCCCTCCGTCCGTCGTGCGGAGGACAATCCCCGCATCGCCGACCGTAACGCCGGTCCTCGCATCGATGAACCAGACGTCGAACAAATGATACGACGTGCCGCTCTGTACTTGAGTCCACGACGCTCCGCCGTCGGTGGTCCGCAGAATCGTCCCGAACTCGCCCACCGCGATCCCGTTCGAGGTATCATTGAATGAAACGCCATAGAGCCTGTACGTAGTCGCACTGAATCTCCTGCTCCAGTTGGCTCCTCCGTTTGTGGTCCGGAGTATGGTGCCGGATGAGCCGACGATAATCCCCTTGTTCGCCGTTATAAACGAGACAGCGTAGAAATAACTTGCCGATCCGCCGAACTGATCGGCCCACGTCCGTCCGCCGTCGGTCGTGCGCCGAATGATCCCGGGGTATCCTACAGCCGTCCCCGTGTCGGTCCCGACAAATGTCACAGCGTACCACGGGCTCGTCACGTCGCTCGACTGAGGAGTCCAGCTTGCACCTCCATCGGACGTTCGCAGCATCGTTCCCGAATCTCCCACGGCAACGCCGGTCGATGCGTTCATGAACCACACGCCGTTGAGGCGCGCGGTTGTCCCCGAAGACAACAAGGCCCAGTTTGTTCCGCCGTCGGTCGTCTTCAGGATCGTGCCCGCATCGCCGACTGCATAAAGGACGTTTGTATTGACCGCGTGGATGGCTCTGATTGTATTTCCCTGGGGGAGCGGATTTTGCCAGTACCACCGCTGTTGCGCCGTGGTGACGAGAACACTGAAAAGAAGAATAGTGAGCAGGCTGCTCAATCGAATTGCTGTCTTCGAGAGCATAGGTCCCTCAATAACGGGCACGGATGGTGTACTTCGGACGAAGAGAAAGCGACGCGCCAGTTGAATAAAATGCGACAACCGACGCTGATGTGCTCTTCACGACGATTCCATTGAGAATACCCTGCGTCCTGAAAAGATACAGCAACTGGCTGAACCCGGAGGTGCCGAGGACAGGCCAGAATTTTCCGCCCGAGGTGTCGCAGACCGGGCCGGAGTAAAGTAACGTTCCAGTACCTGGCTGGGTCCTGAACGACATGTTCGAGCTCCAGGGTAACATCACAGAAAATGTCTCAACGACAACTGGCTGATATGGACTGTCGGAGAGTACAGAAAGTGACGCGTCGGCGATGGACACGCGCTGGTCTGAAAGCAACGGGGGGAAGTTGAAATTGATGTAGACATTTTGCCTCGCGCTTCTGAACGACGATCCCAGGGTGTCGGGTCCGTTTCCTTTCAGATACAAATGATCAGCAATGAAGACCGATGTGGTCGGATAAAGTTCGTCGACATACTTCGCGTACGAGGCAGTCCCCTGGAATATCGAGTCACGGGTGAGCGAAATGTTCATCGTCGCGACCGATCCTGTCAGTGTGATCAGGGATTGGTACGTATTATAGACGGGCTGGCTCACCGTGATCGTGTCCGTGACATGGGGGACGGCGGAAAATTCGTACTTCCCCGAAACATCAGTCACCGATGTCAATCCGTGGATCACGACTTTGGCCCCTGCAATCGGGCCATCGATGGCATTCGACACGACGCCTGAAAGATCGACCCCGTTGAGCGTCATGAAGATGTAGAGCTTCGTATCGCCGCTGAGATTGATCTGATACGAATAGTCGTCGCAGTCGGATCGCTTCGCCGTGACAATCTGAGCTCCTCCAGGAACGCCGCTGAGCTGGTACGTTCCGTCCGAGGCGCTCGTTGTGCTCACTCCTCCGCAGGTGATCGTAACTCCTCCCAGCGGTCCAACGGATCCGCGGAAATGCGTCTCTCCGCTGATCGTGAACGAGTTCCCCGATCCGGTGGATGAATCGGACTTGCTGCACCCGGCCGTCAGGACGACAAGCCATCCAAGCATCAGCATCATCCACACTGAGCATATGCGTTCCGTCCAGAGGACAGTCGTTCTCATCGAAACCGTCATCATCGGAAGAGGCTCTTCAATTGTTCGATGCTCATCGAATGGCTGGGTTTACACTCCGCGCTCGCAGCGTAGCGCTCAAGGCTGTTGAGCAGTTGCCGCGCAACCGGACGATTTGTCAGATCGCTCTTCAGATCGACGCTGCAGACAATCAGCTTTCCTGCACCAACATTTGCTTCCACAACCAATGCGAGCCGTCGG
The DNA here is from genome assembly GCA_035506075.1 of Bacteroidota bacterium. Classification (GTDB taxonomy): domain Bacteria; phylum Bacteroidota; class Ignavibacteria; order UBA10030; family UBA10030; genus UBA9647. The sequence continues at coordinate 8,050 of DATJQB010000102.1, forward strand.
TTCGTCACCCAGTCATCAACCACCTGGACGATCGGGTGAATATCCGCAGGCAGTGAATCCAGGCTCATCGCCCGGGCGTGGGTGACCAGATCCCACCACTGCCAGTTGGAGTGCGACTCGGTTGGAAAATCCCTCAGGGCAGGATGCTTCGGATCGCACAGAATCCCGAGCGTGTGCGGTGCCTGTCCGGATGTCCATGCGGTATTCCAGAAGATCGATGAAAATCCTGCAGGGACGTTCGACCTGACGGCGGCAGGATCCGCAAGGAGGAGCACCGTCTTGCCGCCGGCGAGTGCAGTATCAAGTTGTTCGTTCAGACTGTCTGCGATGACAAGATCTTGCGTCTTCGGTTGTGGCGGGTTCGCAGGGTAGATCCAGAAATCCCAGTCGTTCGAAAACGGGCCGATCGATACTTCCAAATTCATTCTCCCTGTCGGCCAACCATCGAGGTAGACCTTCATGCTTCCGAGTTGAGTCGCGTTACCGATAGGAATGTTGGTTTCCTTCAGGACGCCCTCCGCCATGAGTTTGCCCGCAGCGTCTTTGATGCGCCAGTGAGGAGTCACATGAAGAAGCGGCGCCGGCCCGAAGTGAGCGACTTCAATTGCCGCCTCGATCATATCATTGTCCTGATAGATCATGCGTTTCAGCCGGGCAAGAGGAACCGTTGAATTGCAGAACCGCGAATACTCCTTCGCTGTTACGTACCCTTTTTCCTGCCAGAACGGATCGAGCACGCCGACAAGGGCCGTCCCCTGTCCCGGAAAATCGTGAAGGTCGAGAAGCTCGAAGCCTGCCATGCCGGGAGTCCGAAGTGCCGCTTCGATATCGGCTTTGTAGCAGAGCACCTGCAGCTTGCCCGACGCAATCAGGAAATCATGAGCCTGCTTCCCCATGTGATTTCGCTCGAGCGACTCCCTGAAGATCTCGAAGTTCTTTGCGCGCAACACACCCGTGTACTTCTTGATCTCCGCGAAATTCGGATAGGCGCACCACTGCCCAATCTCGTGACTGACAACCGGTTTGTCGAATTGTGATATGATGTCCCTGAAGTCAAAGTCGGTTGTGGGGGATTTGCTGTTGATGCTGCTTGTGAGTCCGTCCCCCCAGTGTTGGATGCGAGGCTTGTCGGTGATATGGAAATCGTTCTCCGGGATCTGGGGCCAGCCAGCCGCGCTTGTGTAAACACGACGCGGGTCTTTCTTCTTCCAGTACTGAACAAACTCACCGAGGAACTTCGCCTGGTTGTCCCCGGATGGCTCGTTGCCATACGACATCATGCAGAAGGACGGATGATTGCCGTATGCCGAAACAATGCGTTCGCTCTCCTGATACAGCCACTGATCGAATGGTTTCCCGTCGCCGACACGGGTCCACGCACAACACTCGACGTAGCAATAGATCCCCGCCTGGTCGGCTGCTGTGAACGCTGCTTCCGGCGGACACCATGAATGAAAGCGTACGTGATTTAGTCCATACGACTTGCACACCTTGAAAATTCTCTTCCACTCATTGAGATCCATGGAAGCGTATCCCGTCTTCGGGAAGATCGCGCACTCGAGCGTCCCGCGAAGAAACACGGGGCGGTCGTTGACAACAAATCGGGTACCGTCAGCACGGAACTCCCTCATGCCGAACTCCAGACTTCTGCGATCCTCCTTCCCTCCCGAGCTGAAGACAACATCGAGCTTGTAGAGCGACGGATCGAATTCATCCCACAGTCTTGCATCCGATCCAAGCTTCAGCTCAATGTCCTGCGTGACCGAGTTGAACCCGGAGGCGGGCATAAGCAATGATGCCTCCGCAGGACGAACCTTGTTGTTCCGTGCAATAAGCCGGGCCGATGCCCGGAGCACACCTCCGGGAAACATCTGCGGGAGGCTCTCGATGCGAACACGGACCGTCGCGCTCTTTAAATGAATATGAGGGATGACGACAACGTCGGTAAGATGAACTGCGGGGCGGGCTTCCAGCTCAATCCGCCCGACGACGCCGTTCCAATTTGTCTGCGTGTGATCGCTGACGCTGTGAGCGTTGCTTCCAACATCGATATCCTTGATGCGATTGTCGATGCGGACGGTCAGGCGGTGCTTGCCCGGCGTGAGAAATCTCGTGAGGTCGTAACGATGTGGCGTTCCGAGACTGTTTTGCGTTCCGACTTCCGTCTCGTCCACCCAAAGCTCGGTCTCCCAGTGACATCGCTCAAGGAACAGGGATATGTTCCTGCCGATCCAGTCGGCGGGAATCACGACCGTCTTCTGATACCACGCCGGTCCGACATATGTTCTTGTTGGATTGAGCCAGAAGGGAACTTTGACATGACCCGGTTTGCGGTATTGTTCATACCTGGGATCTGTGAACCATGAGCGATCGACGATGCCGCCCGTCCAACGGGTGTTGATGCTTATCGGGTCGCCTTTTCCGTTCTGTGCCATGCTCCCCGGCAGGGAGATTGTATCGGCGAGCGTCCGGAGGAACCATTGTTCCTTTATCCCGACATCTGTGGAATCGATCTGGAACTTCCATGTTCCCGCGAGGTTGATCGATGCGGACTGCGCCAGAGCAGTACGGAATGCCAGCATGGCGATGAGAATCGCGAACGAGAGTCTTCGCGCGGAGGCTCTGGTTGATTGTGTGGTGGTATTGATCAAAGTGATTCCAGATGTCACGTGTGGTGTGGCCCGGGCTGTGAGCTTCCCGAGAGCATTGATCAGCGGTGCGTCAGTGACTTGCGTCGTGCTCGCGGATTTTCTCGCGAATGCCTGCTTCGGCCCCCTGATACATTTCCTGTATGAACTCGTCATGGAAATTGAAGACGCGCTCCTCGAAACTCATGGTGCCAATCCTCTCGAAGAGCATGCGCCGTGCACTCTCAATGTCTTTCCCGTAGATGTGGAACGAGTCGGCATGCCAGTTCATTCGTCCGATTTCCACTTTCTTTCCCGTCTTTGCCGCGATGCCCGCAGCGATGATTTCCTTGTTGAACTGGTTGAAACCGAACATGTTCATAAAATTTGCGCCCCACGCATCGTTGCTCCGGAACCGGACGTTGCAGTTCAGCCACCACACACCGTCTTCATCCTCAAGAATCCTGTACCAAAGCGACTGCAGACATGGAGGATCGTAACATGTGATGTCAATATTCGGCATCCACGTGATCATTTGCGCTTGACGGGTGAACGGCTGTTTTGCCAGCTTCCCGATAACCGCGTCGATCTGGTTAATCGAGAAGAATCCTGCCTGCTGCGACTTCCCGCCTGCAAGTTCCTTCCAGGCACCGTACGCCGCGAGCCGGCCATGGTACGTGTATTCCCACCGTGTGTCCTTCTCATCGTTCATGTTCTTGACCCAATGATCCTTCACACCAAGCAGCTCCATGACATACTCTTTCAGATCGTCGATCCCGCCGGGAAACGCCTTGTGAATCATCGGATCGGTGAACGGCTCGAGTATCGTGATATCCATCGTGGAATCGATGCTGAGAGGATCGTCCGGTTTGTCGTATTGCGTCCTGAATCGGACGCCGTTGTTGTAGAGCTGAACAAGCGCTTCTTCGTATGCTTCGGCGAGAGTAGTTTTGCAGACGGTCAAAACTGGTATGTTGCGCGGCATGGTTCCCCCTGGAGGAAGTAAAGAACAGGTCCGGTACGATGGTAGCGATGCGAAGAGCTGATTGTGCGCACCAACGGAAGCTACCGCAGAATCTTGTGAAAGGCAACGATTCCACGGCGTGCGGGAACGCTGGTGCGATTTGATCGGCGGGAGATTTGGTCGAGGACTCAGTCCGTCCCGTTGACAGCGTCGAGCATCGCGACGACATTCTCCGGGGGAACATCGGCGAGGATGTTGTGCACCTGCTGGAAGACGAATCCGCCCCCGCGTTTCAGAATGTCGACCTGATGTCTGACGTGCGCGGCGATTTCTTCCGGAGTTCCCTGCGGCAGGATGCGCTGCGTATCGCATCCTCCCCCCCAGAACACCATCTCGCTGCCGAACTCTGACTTGAGTGTTGCGACATCCATACCGCTGCACGCGATCTGTACCGGGTTGATGGCGTCGAGCCCTGCATCGATGAGGTCCGGAAGCAGTTCACGCACTCCGCCGCAGCAGTGAAGCATGACGTTGACCGGGGCAAGCTGTTTGGCGCGCTCCCACATGATCTTGTGCCGGGGCTTGAAGAACTCGCGGTACATCGCCGGGGAAATCTGGGGACCGCTCTGCATTCCAAGGTCGTCACCGAAAACGATGATGTCAATCGACTCTCCGACAACGCCGAGAAAGTGCTCGAGGTTTTTCAGATGCATTTCCACGATGCGATCGAGGAACGCATGTGCGCGATCAGGATCTTCGGCAAGAAGCAACAGAAAGCCGTCATTGCGATAGAGGAATTGCCCCATCTCGAGCAGGTTTCCACCGAACAACCCGAGGATCGCGCGGTCCGTGCCCTTGCGAAACCGACGCGCCTGCTGCCTGTAGAATTGATCCCCCTGCGGTCCCTCGACCAGCGGACCCGGGGGTGAGGCGATCGCCGTCCACATCGCTTCCGCCATCGCGGCCTGGATCGCGTCAAGATCATCCTTCTCAAAAAACGGGAAGCACGTTTGCTCAAAATAGATGGCTCCGTCGGGCATTTGTGCTATTACGTGGCCCGTCTTCGACCGGATCACCCACCTCTTATCCTGTCGTTCCGGAGGCATCCATGCGGGAAACTCGCACGGCGTTCCGTCGGGCAGCACCCAATCGACCCAATGCTCATCCTCCAGGGCGAACCCGCGGCCGAGCTCGATCGTGTCGATGCCGAACCTCTCCAGCACATCATCGTCGACGATTGCGAGCTGCTGGATCTGATCATACACCCGCACAGGTCTCGGCGGGAGACCGAGAAACTGGCGCAATTTCGGATAGAGCAGAGCCGCAATGCCGGATGATCTGTGGCCTGAGAGATCGATCGGCACACGGTCAGGTTCGCTGTGATGAAGGGAGGCGAGCACACGTTCACGGGACGTCATGGCTTACTCC
>DATJQB010000103.1:0-13347 GCA_035506075.1 Bacteroidota bacterium
CACACGGAAATAGGAAACTGCCTGAAATGAATTAGTTGTTTCCTGCAAATCAGAAGCAATTTGCACCTTGGGATCGTAGGGCACCTGTGTGGAGGTTCTTCCAAAATTGAGATTTGCCGTTATATAATCGATGTCGCTAACGATATAATCGAACTTGCCATAGAGGAAATAATCAAACCCATGATCGTGAAACAGATTAGGGACCGGTGTGTCGATGCGCCGATCTGTTTCCTGGCGTGATGCGGAGACATAGAATCCCAGTTTGCCAACGTGATCACTTATTGAGAGGGCCTGACCGTTCGAATTAAGGGCGCGGAAAGGACCGATCCGCCCGCCGAGTGTGTCACCGGCGAAAGCGGATGAAGGGCCGGAGGCGACCGCCGTGCCAGGAGAAAAGAGTTTTGTGCCGTTGAATACAAGGTAGCTTCCCGCATACGTTGAAGCATCGAGATGAAATGTTCCCGTCGGCACGCGGTTATTCAGATCGATAATTGCAGACATCTGGCCGCCATATTCAGCCGGAAATCCTCCCGTAATAAATGTCGCGCGATCGATGACTTTCGGATCGACAACTTCGTTGAGCCCCCCGAATACACCGAGGGGAACGGGTATGCCATCGATGTAATACGTGAATTCTCCATGTTGTCCCCGAATATGGACTTCACTGGTAGGTGCCCGTGCCGCCCCCATAGCGTTCTGCTGAATCAAGTTTGTCATTTGAGCGGTCGGAGGAGGATGATACGTTTCGGACTCGAAGGTCTGATTGCCGGTTCTCATGTCGATATTCGAAACACCCAATTCGCGCTGGCCGACTACCTCAACGCCTTGAAGTTGACTTTCTTTTGGATGGAGGTGAATCGTGAAGGTTGTTTGATCTTGATGTATCAACACGGAGTCCTTGAAAATCTCGTAGCCAACGAAATAGGCAGTCACCATGTAGGCCCCCGGTTGAATATCTCGAAACCAAACCTGCCCTGCCGCGTTGGTTACGTCCTGAGCAATGACCTTTCTTCCGCGCTGTAATACTACGCGAGCAAGTCCGATTGGCACCTTTTCATTTGCGTCATAAACTGCAATCCTACAATCTACGCCCTGTTTCCCATCCGGGGTGGAACCTGTCCAAACTGAATTGTCAGCAATCGGGTCCATTGTCTGATTTTGGATTACTTCGCCGAAAGGCACCTTGCTTTGACCCACCGCAGCCACGCTCACATTCAGAATGACAATGCAGCTGAGAAGCTTTGTTCGTCCCACTCTATCCCCTCTTCATGACTGTTGTATTCTATATATCTCATTATTAAGTTAGATGAATCTAACAATTTCACAGCTAGGAAGCAAAGGTATTGTTGAGAATCATTCAGATATTCTCCTTATCTTGTGGTGTATGAACTCCCATATAGAAGAGAACTATCTGAAGGCGTTGCTTTCTCTCTCGGAAGACTCCGGAGAAGTCAACGTGATCACTCTTTCAAAGAGGTTGAAGATCACGATGCCGACTGTCACGAGCATGATGAGGAAGCTCGCTCGAAAACGACTTGTCGATTACAAGAAGTACAAACCTTTGCGCCTCACCGAAAAAGGAAAGAAAGCGGCTCTGCTGATTATCCGCAGACATCGTCTCACCGAGATGTTTCTGGTCGAAAAGATGGGTTTTGGCTGGGAAGAGGTGCACGAAATTGCCGAGGAAGTCGAACATGTGCAGGCGCCGGAGCTTTTTGAGAGAATGGACAAGATCCTCGGTTTTCCGAAGCTCGATCCACATGGCGAGCCTATTCCTGACAGAACTGGTCTCGTCAAACAGGAACCCTTGGTCAGGCTGAGCAGTCACAAACCCGGTGAGGTTGTTACGGTACAAGCAGTGGAAAATGTGACGGACGATTTCTTGAAATTCCTAAACAAACGCGAAATCCGTTTGGGGTTGAAAATCAAGATCCACACTATCGAGCCGTATGATGGAAGCATGGTTGTAAGCTATGGCAGGAGACGATCAGAGACACTGAGTCACACGATCTGTGAAAGACTGTTGGTGTGAAATGCGAAGGATTCTCCCTTCCTCATGATTTGGGAAGCCAGCGCATAACCTTGGAAACGCACGTTCGAGTGACTCCTAGAGATCTTGCTAATTCCGCTTTCGTGTGATTCTCCTTTTGATCGAATTTCATACTTCAACAAAAAGAACATTTCGCCGGGAGTGCGTGTCGAACGACGAAGTTCGACCCCACAATTGCCTTAGTCTGCTCTGAAGAATTGTCATCTTACAAAGAAGCGTTTCGGCGTGAACATCAAGTCAAGCACTGGAGCCGCGCGAAGAAGGAAGCCTTGATCTCAGGCGACCTCCACAGACTCAAGAAGCTCGCCAAGCTAAAACGATAGTGATACACTAAACAGCAACGCCCAAGTGATGAGCTTGGGCGTTTTTCGTTTCGGGCCTGCTTGTATTTCGGCTTTGCGAAGCAGCGATGTGGATCACCTGGAAGCTTTTGCGACAAGCCAGATGTATCTCAAAGTCTCCGTTCCCGTGTTCACAACATCGTGCTCAGTTGCCGGCGGGCAATAGGCAATGCTATACGGTTTCAACTTGATTGTAGCTCCACCGGCGATCTTCATCTCTCCTGATCCTGCGAGCACAATAACGGCTTCCTCGTATGTTCGAGTGCTGTGTTTGCCGACAGACTTACCGGGGGCAAGAACCATGTAGCCGGACCGCATCGTGACAGTGCCTGGCGGCCCGGTGAAGAGATCCATCGAATCACTTGCGGACGGATCCAGCTGGATAAGTCGGGGTTCTGGTCTCTTCTTGCCGGATTGCGCTGACACTGGCAGCACAGAAACCACCATTGCTGCGAACAATAGTATGAATAGCGATCTCAGCAGATTCATTGTCATTATCCTTCCTGGTGTTGTTCGTTCAGGCTGTCCATCCCCGCAAGAGATTTCCGCTGGTCTGTGACAACCACCGAGTAATCTATCTTCACTGTGTCAGATTCCACGTTTGCCCGTCTCTGCCCGGAAGACATCCCAGCACGTGATTTGGCCTAGTCGTAAACAAACCGCGTCACAGAAACAAGCTTACCCTCTTTGTCGTGCGACATCATCCACCGCCGTACACAACCTGCAGCAAAAGGACACCTGCTGTTAGGCTAACAGCGAGGACATCAAGAGGGCGTATCGCAAGTGTTCTTCTCTGCGACCATTCCGCCCCACCCCGAATGTAGAACGACAACGCAAGCTCATACGCTCTCTGAATAGTCACAACAAGGAACGGAAGCGCCAGTGGGAGCCAGCAGCTCGGTAATAACAACTGCTTTCGTTCCAGCCCACGCAGACGCTGCACCTCGAAGATGCGTTGAACTTCATCGAGAAGAACCGGGAAGAACCGAAAAGCAGTCGCCAGGAGCAGAACGGCCGTGGCCGGCAATCCTATAATGCGCAATTCTTCGGTCAACCTGCGGAAATCGGTTGTTCTGACAAGAACGATATTGGCAACCAAGAGAATACTCAACCTGCCGAGATACAACGCCCCCTCAATGATCCCCCTTACTATCGCCGTGTGTGGGCTCTTTGATTCCAACCAGTAGGAGAGAATGAACACCGCCAGAGTGACCGGAATGCTTGCGACAATCGGCACAAAAAGCCATTTCATTCCACCTATCCGAATCCTGTTGAAGTACGACAACAACAACATAACGATCAGAAGCGTAATCACGACTGCACTCGAACGAGCAAAAAACGTCATCATCGTCAGCATGATCAAGCATATCAGCTTGGTCAATGGCTGGAGGGTAACAAGAACGCCGCTTTCTCCCGGAGACTCTTTCACGATGGTTTATTGCTTTGGTGGCTGTGGCTGTCGTTCGAGAATCTCTGCACAGGGGATGCACACGTAGTTTCCAGCGTGGACACGGATGCGGGACTCCATCACTGCTTCGTGACAACGTGAGCAGTCAACCGATTTCCGAATTCTGGCATACGGCTGGGCTTCGAGCGAAATCTTCTGAACTGCAACAACATCTGACACCGGCGCAGAAAGAATCCAATCAGTCATCGCTTGCCGATCTTCTGGTGACATGGAAGACTTCGATCGCCGTTTATTCTGTTCCTGCGATGGCGTAACACGCACCGCTTCCCCCGTGTTTCGCTTCATGATCGTGAATGACATTTTACCGTAATCCTTGAAGAACAGGTTCCCCTTCCCCATTGTGCAACCTGTTATGACCTGCAGCGCATCAACGCCGCAGGCGTCATTTTCTACAACAGCTGTCAATTCCTCGTCGTCAGCACGCGAACAGCCAAGGGCCTCCATGGCCGCCTTCGCCATACGAAAGCCGAGCGCCAATCCCGGGCAAATGTGCCCGTGAAACTCCTTTATGACTTCAATTGTTGTTTCCTGAACCGTTGATTTGTGTGTCGTCATGATGTTTCCCTATGATTTTGTATAGTTGCATCGATCCCACCGGTGGTAACGGTGGAGTAGTCTTCGCAAGCACAGAACAAAGAAACGGCAATGGCATTCCCAATCCGGAAAGATCCTCGAATGAAAGTTTGTGCCGTGGAATATCTTTCACAATGCGTCCTTCAACAAGCAAGATTATTCTGGTGGCCGTATCGAGTGCGAAGTCAATATCATGTGTTGCAAATAGAAGGACAAGGGGAAGCTCTGTGCCGATTTGGATGAGAAGCCTGGACAAATCTTCAATGTGTTTATCGTCGAGTGCTGTCGTTGGTTCATCCAGAAGGAGCACGCACGATTGCGCAGCGAGAACAGAAGCCAGAGTCAGCCTCCGCTTCTCTCCATAGCTGAGTGAAAGTGGAAGACGGTGGCGGACATGAAGCAGACAGGTTTCCGTGAGCCAGTGATCTACACGCGCCCGGATCTCGGATTCCGGAAAACGCCGTAGACGAAGTGCGAAGCCGCATTCATCTTCCACCGTTTGTTCGAATATCTGATAATCCGGATTCTGATACACAAAGCCGGCGATTCCGGGGCGCGGCGCCGCACCGTTGATTGTAACTGTTCCACCCTGCGGTTCCACCAGTCCCGAGAAGCATTTCAACAGCGTTGTTTTCCCCGAACCGTTCAACCCAAGCAGCGCTATGCGTTCGCCAGATGAGGCCGAAAAAGAAATATTCTTGAGAACAGAATTTCCCTTCTCATACCCCGCGGTCAGACCGGCGCACTGGATAACACATCCACCCCTTGCAGTGAACTCCGATGGTTGTTCGTTCCTCAGCACCGACTCGACGTCAGTGGACACGCAATACGAGCCGGGCGATGACAACCCATCCGTTGTGAGGCCACCACGCACTAGCAAGCTGGCAACGCGGAAGAAACGGGGGTCGCTCTGTGTTTCTTGCAGCCATGCGGCCGGCGTTCCTTGGGCTGCGACCTCCCCTTTTTCTAGCTCGAGCAAGAAGTGAGCATAGTTGCATAGGCGCTCTACGTCGTGCTCTACAACCACTTGTGTAACTGGAAGTGTTCGGAGGAGTCTGAACAAATCCTCAGCTGCTGCCACATCCAGGTAGTTCGTGGGCTCATCCAGGATCAGGAGTTGCGGATCCGCGGCAAGAAATGCCGCGATGACAACACGCTGTTTCTGCCCCAGGGATAAGGTTCTGATTGGCTGAGCTGCAAACGATTCCAAACCCACTAACCGCAGCGCGTTTGTTGCCGCTATCTCAGAACACGCATGCACCCCGTATCGTACCTCTTCTAAAACCGTCTCTCCAAAAAGTTGGCTCTCCGGATTCTGGAGCACGATGCCAACGCTCATAGGAGGATGGAACTTGTCCCCGGCGAAAGTCGATGTCCTCGTACGCTCAACACCATCGACCAAGATGGAACCCGTGTGTGTCCCATGAAGCGTCAGTGATTCGACGCCGGCAAGAACGTGACATAAGGTCGTCTTCCCGGATCCCGAGCGCCCCGTGATGCCCAGGCGGGTCCCTGGTGAAAGGGAGAGCGAAATATTCCGCAGCAGCCATGCGCCCGTATCGCTTGCACAAAATCCATAGTCGCGGAGTTCAATGCGGGGAGACAATACAGAGTCTCCTGACTATGGGCAGGGGCTGGATCCTCTGCCACACGACTTGAGCTACCCAGGCCGCAGAGAGCCAGATGATGACATTGGAGAGCATGTGAATGCCTAACAACAATTTGACAACAGCAGACCACGGAGTTCCCAGGGCGATCTTTAGAGCGTACAGAACAACACTCGAGAGGATTCCTCCGATTCCCGCTGTCACATACAACTGTAACCTTTCCATCCGATGGAATATCGACATGAGTCCGTCCAGGATGATTCCTTGCGCAACGGCGGGAAGAATTTTCAGCAACCCGGGCAACCCAAACGCCGCTGGCATTGCAAAAACCGAAAACGTTCCCCAAACCAATTCATAGAGGATGAGCACGCCGAACCGATCCAGGATCCGGCGTGTCACCAACATCAGCATGACTGGAACTATCATATCGATGCGAATGATGTTCAGGACTTGCGTCGGCGCAAGGACATTTTTCGCAACCAAACCGAAGGCAAAATCGGCTGTAATGATAGAACCAAGGAATACAGTTTGGAGCAGAGACAAAAAGGGCTCGCTGGTGCACTGTTGTTTTGTGGCCATGGTTCGCCCTAGAATCGTGCTTCGAGCCGCATGGCAAATGTCCGGCCCGGCTGCCAGAGCGATGTCCAGAGACGGTACCGTGTATCTGCCAAGTTTTTTCCGACAAAGGTCAATTTCACTGGAGCAAGATCTACCGAGAGAGTCGCATCCGTGGTTGTGAACGCCGGGTATGGACTCGCATGGTAATCAAAGAAGTACCCTTCTCCCGTGTAACTGTGAATCACCTCCGCCTCGATGCGTCTGCCGAAAATCGGGAACCAGCCGCTCAGTGCTATATTCCATCGGTACTTTGATGTTTGGAAGGTGAAGTTCTGCGGATCGAGGTAAGTATAGCCAGCAAAGAGCCCAATATGTTCCTCAGGTTGTATTTTGGCACTGACCTCCACGCCGCTGGGAGAGTAGCTGCCGAGGTTTCTCCTTTGGTTGAAACTGAGCGTATCGATTCTACCCGATGCATTGGGGACCAGGACGTAGTAGCCGTTGCCAGTGAGACCGAGCTTGTCATTGATCATCAAATCCGTGACACTCATCCTGTACCAGGAGACTTCAAGGTAACCAAAATCAGCGAACCTCTGGAATATACCGAGATCGATGCTCTCGACTTTCTCAGGACTCATGTTTTCATTGCCATAGCCGCTCAGCGACTTGGAGAATAGGTCAACCATGGCTGGCGCTCGGAAGCCGGTACCGTAGTTTGCCTTCACCGTGGTGAGATACTCGTTCACACGAAATACTTCGATGGTGGCACCTGCTTTTGGTGTCAGCTCAGTGCCAAATTCCGAGTGACGATCCAATCGTGCACCCGCAACAAGGTTGACGCGATCAAAGAGTCGCTGTTCATATTGAAGAAAGAAGGCTGCGTTGTTCATGGAGTACGATTGCGAGTTTGAGCCATAGACACCGGAATACAGATCGACGAGCTTTTTCACCCCTTTCACGCGTACTGTATCAAAGCGGAGAAATACCATGCTCATGACCGTGGATGTGTAATCCACATCGGCATTGCCGAGATACGCATCGATACCGGCATGGAGGAAGCCGTTCGTTCCTCGGATCGGCATAACGGCGTCGACAAGAATTCCCGTTCGCACGGCCGTGCTACCGGTGCTGAGTGACGTCTTGAGTATGGTATTTTTGTTCCTCGTAGAATTCAGGTACGCCCGGCCACTGATCACTAAGTCAGAGAGAAGATACTTTGCACCGAAGTCCGCATTGAGAATCCTATCATCATCATCAGTCTGCGTCGCGTCTGCCTCGTTATGCCATTTGTTCCAATGATAGCTGAACCCGCCCGACAACGAGACGGAGCTGGAATGAACATACTGCATGTTATAGGTGACGTCAGCGTTGTTCCATGCGTTGTCTATTCCATTACTGAAGGTGTTTTGAGCATTGCGGAAGCCTGCAGCAATGGTATGGCTCCCATGATCGTCGCGATAAGAGCCGTCCCATTGAAGATTGTACGCATGCACCGCCGGACGTCCATAGCCGTCTGCAGTCGTCGTAGAAATTGCGTCCGCAGCATCGAACTCTCGTGAAACCGACAGCCAGCTGTGCCAACCATCCTGAGGTGTTCGTGTAATGATATTGATGACTCCCGCGGTCGCTTGTGAACCATACAATGCGGAGGATGGGCCTTTCACGACTTCAACGCGGTCCACCAACTCTGTCGGTAACGAATTGAAGTTCACGCCTCCATCCCATGCATTGTTCATCGGCCGACCATTCACCATGATCAAGGTTTTGTTGGAGCTTGGCCCACCGTTGAGCGATCGAATTTCAACACCCTGATCCGCTCCGATGGTTGCGCCAGAACGGACAACGCGAATTCCAGGGATGAGGTCGAGCATTTCACCAGCGTTGTAAGTAAGCCGACGGGAAACCTCCGCCGACGACACCTGCGCAACCGGTTGTGGCACCAACTCGGGTTTGGCTGCAGACATTGTCGCAGTGACTGTTACTGGATCGAGATGATAAGTTCTTGTCGAATCTGGTTGAACGGGCACTTGAGCGCAAAGACAAGATGCAAGAAAGACCAACGCAGTTACAATACGGAGCGAAGACATGGAGGTTCCTTTCCTTGGTGACAAAGCAGAGAGTTCATTTAACGGTGCTACAAAAGTAAAAACAGTGACACGCATATTGCCGGCATGCAAGATGATTCTAATTCTGATTGTTGAAAAACAAAGGACGATTGCGGTGGCGGGCAGTGCGCGCGTTGTCAGCGCACTTCTGAGACGCCTATTCCTTCTGAAGATCTATTACATAAATCCAATGCGTCCGACAAGCCCGTCTGTGAGGGCGCAGGTGAATTCTGGAGAAACCAGGTCATTGATCCGTGAGCTTCGATGCTCCTTCACCCAAGGAACCCGTCGCTAAGGTTTGTTGTGCTCGTAAGCATACCGCGTCACAGAAACGAGCTTACCCTCTTTGTCGAACGACTTCATCTCCGTGTGCAACCCGTTCTTGTTGATCGCATAGCGGTTGGTAAGTTCCTTTGTTCCGTCGGGGAGTATTTTTGTTACCTCGCTGACGACATCATCAAGTCCATACTGGTACTCGTAGGTGAACGACAAGTGACTGCCATCCTGCATCACATCCTTCTTTGCCACCCGACCCTTGGCATCAAAGTGTATCGCAACTCGCTGAACCGGAACTCCAGCTGAGTCCTTCTTGACCGCTCCGATATAGTCTGATATGTCATAGTCCTTACTGTAATCGAACTCGATGCTGTAGTCAAAGCGGTTATTGGCCTTGAATTTCTTGAATGTGACGGAACGCTTGTCGGCACTGTAGTCATAGACAAACGACGAGACAAACCGCCGGCTGCCATCATAGGCACTGCCCGAAAGGACCCGGCCCTTTGAGTCGTAGACATATCGTTCTGACTGAAGCAACTCCCCCGTAGGTGACAGATCCGTGTCGGTCAGGAGATCCCCGTCATCGTCATAGGTGTATGCCGCCTGTTCTGACAACGTATCGCTGCGAAACGCCGCGATGCGAATGAGATTCCCGCGGATGTCATACTCCTGCCGGATAGTGCGGCTTTCCTTTGACCACTGGCCGTCCGACATCATCGTTTTCTTCCACGTTGTCAGCACCTTGGCATCCGCTCTGACAATCCGATCCTTGATCTTCTGCTTGTCCGCTTTCTCCTTCAGGGTCCTGCAAGGTTCCTCGTGCGCCCGAACCTCCGGTGCATATAGCTGCAAAACAACGAGCCCCACAAAGAGAATGCAGAGAACCATTGAGCGATGGAACATGAAACGTCGCCCTTCCACGCGTGGGTGAAAGACTAGGCCGGCATTGTTGCATCCGGCTCGCGACTGGCGCACTGAGCTTAAAATGTTCATTCCGATTCCTTCCTATTTCGGGAGACGAAAACGTGATCAAGACAAGACGGTATTCTGCTTCATGCTGAGCTTCTCGCGGTGGATTTCGCCACCGCACGACAGTAATGCAACAACGGACACCAGCGTACATTCTCCTCGTCCGGGCTTGGGTGCTACCAGCTGAGGATATATGCGAACATCAGGGGGGCTACGATGGTCGCGTCACTTTCCACAATGAACCGCGGCGTGTCCACGCCGAGTTTTCCCCAGGTGATCTTTTCGTTCGGGACTGCTCCACTGTACGAACCGTACGAAGTTGTTGAATCACTGATCTGACAGAAGTACGCCCAGAGCGGCACGTCATGCCATTCGAGGTCCTGGTACATCATCGGCACAACACAGATAGGAAAATCTCCGGCAATGCCTCCACCAATCTGAAAAAAACCTACCCCTTTTCCATCTGAGTTCTTCCTGTACCAATCAGCCAGCCACATCATGTATTCAATGCCGCCTTTCGTCTCCCGAGGCTTCAGATCTCCTTTGATACAATAGGATGCAAAAATGTTTCCGAGCGTCGAATCCTCCCAGCCGGGGACAATGATTGGAATGTTCTTCTGCGCAGCAGCAAGCATCCAGCTGTTCGCCGGATCTATTTCATAGTACTGTTCCAATTCTCCACTGAGCAACAAGCGAAACATGAACTCATGGGGGAAGTACCGCTCGCCCGATACAGCCGCGTCTCTCCATACTCTGAACATGTGTTTCTGAAGACGTCGAAAAGCTTCTTCTTCCGGGATGCACGTGTCCGTGACCCTGTTGTAGTGATGTTCAAGTAGGTACTGCTCATCTCGCGGAGAAAGCTGTCGGTAGTCGGGAACACGCTTGTAGTGTGAATGGGCCACAAGATTCATCAAGTCTTCTTCGAGATTGGCGCCCGTGCATGAGATGATCTGCACTTTGTCGCGGCGTATCATTTCCGCCAGTGAAATACCAAGCTCTGCCGTGGACATTGCACCAGCGAGGGTAATCATCATCTTCCCGCCTGCGTTCATGTGGACTTCATACGCCTTTGCCGCGTCCAAGAGCGTCGCCGCGTTGAAGTGGAGGTAGTTCTTCAAGATGAACTGTGATATGGGGCCCTTAGACATGCTCGTCTCTGTCCGCGTTGGTTCTGTACTTCGCTATTGATGTTCCTCAACTTGACACGACGAATGCAAGAATCGGACAAACTGAGCCACTCCACTTTCGAGTGATGTGGCGGGCTTATCAAATCCGGTGGATTGCATTTTCTTCATCGTCGCTTGAGTGAGATTCTGATACTGACACGCAATCTCTGGAGGCATGTCAATAAACCTGATGCGTGGTTCCCTACCAAGAGCGGCAAAAACCGCTTTCACCAAATCGAGGAATGTCCGTGCATGCCCTGTCCCGCTGTTGTACAAACCGCCAGCGTGCGGGGATTTCCACAGCCAAAGCATGTGGTCAATGCAGTCCTCCCCGAAAACAAAATCCCGCCTTTGCTCGCCATCCTTGATTCCAGCTGCGTTCGAACGGAAGAGCTTTACTTCACCGTCTCGGAAGATCTGCTGATGTGCTCTCCACACAACACTTGCCATGTCTCCTTTGTGGGCTTCACGCGGTCCATACACGTTGAAGAATTTCACTCCAGCCCAATGCGGCGGAGTTGGCTTTCCATCCTCAAGATTTCGGACAGTCCAAATATCGAAATCGTTCTTGCTCCTCCCGTAGAGGTTGAGGGGTCGGAGGTCGGAAGGGTGCGTCGTATCCTCAAAGCCACGTGAACCGTCACCGTACGTCGCTGCGCTTGACGCATAGATCAACGGTTTGCTTCTTTGGGAACACCAATTCCAGATACGCTGTGAGTACTCAACGTTATTCCAGACAAGATAATCCCAGTTCGTTTCCGTTGTGCTGCTGCACGCTCCAAGATGAAACACGGCTTCAGGTACAAGAAGATCGCGTTCGAGAAGGTCCAGAAAATCGAGGTGCTCAATGAACCGAAAGCCCTTCAGACCTTGCAGGTTCGAATACTTACTCGGAGCGATGGGATGATCGACAAGAACTACTTCGGCGCCCTCTGAAGCCAAGCGTGTGGCGAGATTTGATCCAATGAATCCGGCGGCTCCGGTAACGGCAATCATTTGACGTTCCTTCACAAACGAATGTGGTTCTCTCAGAAGAAGAACTTCGCGATTCTCAGTGCGCCTTGCTTCCAGGCAGTCCTATGGGTCACACCTGACTCGTTCTTCAAACTGGAAGCATTCTTCAGGTACCATCTATAGTTTCTGAGAAGTGCATCTCGGTTGGAGTATTTTGGACGAAATCCAAGTTGCCGCTCCGCCTTTTCTATCGACACGAAAGATTCCTTGCCCGCCTGCTCGTAGATCCACTTGTAAAGAGGGGACAGATTGACTTTCTCCAACATTCGAAGAATCAGTATGGCAGCTCCTTCAGGTATCGGAACCACCTTCCTCCTGTGTCCGGCGAAATCGAGCACGGCTTGAAAATCCTCAATTGGAGAGCGAAATGCCTTCGCCCCCACATTGAACACATCGTTCACCTGGTTCTGGGGCAAGGTGATGCACAACCAAATCGCGTCGCAGAGATCCTCGACATCCAAGAGCTGATACAGGTGGGTCCCCTTTCCCAGCACGGGGAAATTCTTTCCATCCCTGGCCCATTCATACAGAAGTGCAAATACTCCCAAACGCTCCGGGCCAATGAAAGATTTTGGACGGACGATCGGCACACACATGCCTTTGGCCCTGTACTCAAGGCACACCCGTTCTGCCTGTACCTTAGCTTCCCCGTAGGGGCCAACGCCGATGAGCGGGTCTGTCTCATAGACGGGATGCCTCTCCGGCATCCCGTATACGGCTGTCGAGGAAATGTGAATCACACGCTGCAGCCCATGTTCGAATGCGGATGACAGGACATTTCTTGTCCCTTCAACGTCGGTCGAGGATATGTCCTCCGGCTTGTACAGGGGAAGGGCAGCAGCGGCATGGACAACAACATCAACCCCCTTCATCGCGGCATCTACCTCTGGCCTGTTGCGAATATCTCCGTGGAGAACGCGCACTTTGCCCTGCACGTCCGGATAGGAAAACGGAGCGATATCAAGTGATGTGACATCGCATCTTTTCGAAAGCAGAGAGCGGATAAGGTTGATTCCGAGGAATCCTGCGCCGCCTGTGACAAGTACAGTTTGGTTCACAACTACCTTCCTGATTCTCAGCGGGTCCTGAATGTTGATCGCTCCGGAGCTCGTGCTACGCGATTGAAAGAATCACGCAGATGGTTCTCCATCAGTTGCTGCATGCGTGATTCGACCTCGGGCACCTGCTTTACTCTGCGCGAGAAACAACGAACACGT